>NZ_JBFRTQ010000054.1:0-1008 GCF_041474195.1 Vibrio sp. 10N.222.52.C3
TATTGGTTCGATTCAAATTCAACGTTCCCCCTTGAAGCCCTAAACTATTAACTTTATATAAAAACAAGTACATAAGTCCAATCAAACCACAAGATATTATAATATAATAACCAACATCTATTATTGCCGACGCGCCAAAAATACCACCTAAAACACCCAAAAGTTTAGCATCACCAGCAGACATCACTTTAAGAAAATAAAGTAGTAACCCACCAGAGAAATAAATTACAACGCCTAATATCTGCTCTTTAACTCCGACTTGTTGAAAACCATAAGAAAAACCAACAATAATAAGCATTATCAGTAGGTTGTTTGGTATTCTATTTTCACTAAGATCGTAAAATGAAATAAAAAACATAACTAACCAAACACATAAATAACTTACCATATGCTTGTCAACCCTTTTATAACGAATAGAGGATACTAGACAACTTAGAAAGAAGCGCCGTTCCGAAAGAAGCAAATAATATCCCAACTAAAATTAATAAACCTGCAGCACCAATAACATATTCAACAACTACAAGCCCATTCTCATCTCTTTGAAATTTTCTAATCAATGCTCTATCCAAACGTGCTCCTACTAACTTACTAGTAAATTTTTCCAGTCTATACACCTGGAGTACCAGTCTCTGTAATTAACCCAATGATATTTGTCAGTTTGGTAGCTAGGGCAGCACCTACACCGGAAAAAATTGTGGTCAAACCTAAAACAAGCATCGCTGCACCGATTACGTACTCGATAACAGTCAACCCTTCTTCATCTTTCATGAATTCTTTACAATTATTCAAAAACTTATCCATGAGAACCTCTCCTTGATTTACGTATCAGGCTTTGTTTACCTGTAAACTAAATCTAGAGGTGAGAGATATATTCGGTTAGGATTTTTTTGCCATTCACTTGCACTTTTTTGTGGTACTTCTAATCTAATTGTTACGTATAGTAATTTAGCTAATTTTAAACCCACATTTAAATATGAAATAGAGTTGGTATTTATATGAAAGTAGTAA
>NZ_JBFRTQ010000055.1:0-7118 GCF_041474195.1 Vibrio sp. 10N.222.52.C3
GTTGGGTGGAAAGACAGGATTACTTCATTTCTTGTTTTACAACCTCGATCGAGGTTATAATATAGGAAATGAGATTAAAGGAAACGATATGAACTCAGCGCTATCTAATAACATTCAAAACGAACAGACCCTTGAAGTCGAAAATACTAATCGATCGCACTTAATAGCTAACATCCCACACATAAAGGAAGCTTTGCTACGTGGTTTAAGTGCCCGAAAAAGAATGACTGAAAACAACCCACTTACCAGTGGTGGCCAATATTTTTATGGGGATACAATTCGTGCTCTGCGCGAACTGCTAAAACCATATGGATATGTTAGGGAATCAATTCGGAATGTTGAGCTGACTATCAATCAAGAGCAAGGGATTGCAATCTACCTTTGCAGTGCGTGTGATCAAACAGGAAACTCAGCAGGCTTCCCTCAATCTGTTACAGACAAAGGTGATTTTACTCTTGACCTACTAAACCTTAAGTTCGAAGAAAGTCTCAACTATGATCTGTTTCCAGAAACACTCCCTGAATCAAATCCAAATAATAAGCTAAATAGTGAAGTTTGGTTCCTCCTTCATTATTTTGATAAAAATAACAATAAGATTTCCGCTGAATTAGTAAGACCTGTATCCTATAATAAGAGAGGTTACGTGACAGGATTTGATCTTGAAAACCGTATAATTATTGACATGGACAACGAAGACATCGTTGATTCACAGGTTGATTTTAATGATGAAATTGACTTTGATATCGAAGAAGTAAGTAACGACAATGTTTAACTCATTAAGACTAAAAATTGCTAGAGAAAGAAGAGGATTAACAAAAAAGGCGTTAGCCGAATTCACAGGGATCACAACGAGAACACTTTCTACATATGAAAACAGTGGCCTTCTAGATACAACAGACTCAACTTTAGTAAATCGAATAGCAGACATTCTCAATTACCCTATTGAATTCTTCTATGCTGATAATCCTGAACAAATAGTAAAAGAAGGCGTAAGCTTTCGCGCTATGACAAAACTGAGTGCATCTAAAAGGGATGCAGCCCTAAGTGCGGGTACATTAGCTGTTGAATTTAACACATGGTTAGAAAGTCGGTTCAATTTGAAGCAACATGATATTTTAGATTGCAGTAACGAAGATTTTGCTGATCCAGAAAGCGCAGCCCAATTGTTACGTGAACATTGGGGGTTAGGTGAACTATCGATTTCCAATATAATTCACCTATTAGAGTCGAAAGGAG
The DNA here is from genome assembly GCF_041474195.1 of Vibrio sp. 10N.222.52.C3. Taxonomy (NCBI): domain Bacteria; kingdom Pseudomonadati; phylum Pseudomonadota; class Gammaproteobacteria; order Vibrionales; family Vibrionaceae; genus Vibrio; species Vibrio sp. 10N.222.52.C3. Next base: position 1,237 of record NZ_JBFRTQ010000055.1, read on the forward strand.
TTCGCGTATTTTCTCTAACAGAAAACTGTGTCGAGGTAGATGCTTTCTCATTTTGGTTAGACGAAAAGCCTTTTGTCTTTCTTAATACTATGAAAACCCCAGAACGCAGTCGTTTCGATGCAGCCCATGAGCTAGGGCATTTAGTGCTACACAAGCATGCATCTAATAATGGACGCCAAGCTGAAGAACAAGCTGATCGATTCGCATCAGCATTTCTAATGCCTAAGGGAAGCATTCTGGCAAAAGTCCCTTCATACCCTTCGCTAAGCCAACTTTTAAAGTTAAAAAAGCATTGGAAGGTTTCATTAGCAGCTCTCATTCGAAGAACTTTCGACTTGGGGCTATCTTCTGAATGGCATTATCGTCAACTAAATATCGAGTTATCAAATTCTTACGGGAGAAAATCCGAGCCCGAAGGTCTAGAAAGCAGGGAAACCTCTCTGGTACTTCAAAAGGTTTTCAATAAATTGAGAGAAAAGAATGTATCGCGCAACGAAATATTGAGTGAACTAAAGCTGCCTCAGGATGAACTCTCAGCTCTAACATTCAACAATCCATTTTTTATGCTTCAGACGGTTGTCTCAAAAGTTAAAAGTCAAAAAGCTTCTATTTCAAGTAATACAACTCAACCAACCCTAAGAGTAGTAAATTAATAGAAACTCCTTTAAAGGGATCTTTATCTTGATCCCTAAAACTACCTATTTATAGCACTTGCTAACTCGTATGACATGCGTTCGAGCAATAAAAGCAACCATTTGATTTTGGGTAAACCCTTTTGGCAGCTTGTACTGCAGGACTGCACGAAACAAAGTCACCCAAATAATGCCTATTGTGCTCCAATGGCATACGAGAACAACCGAGTTTATGAACCTCATGGTCGCCATTAGCTTGCTGATTTTTATTAACATAATATCTTGCCATAATTACCTCTATATTGATTAAAAAAACCAATATACAACCGTACACACAACCAATACGTGACAGCAATCCAACATATGAATTAAGTGTTATAAAAAATCATTTGATAAATCATGTCGTTGTCGACAGGAAAAACCTCTCACGATTCAGATACAAAAAAGCCCACTCAGCATTAGAATGGGCTTCAATCAATATAATTTTCAGGGTTACGATTAAGCAACTAGAGGCTTACCTGACACCATTACATAACGCTCGGTATCTCGACCTATCTTAAAATAAATTCCGTTGGCATTAAGACTGCTTTCTTGAGCTTTAAGCTTGCTCGTTAGTGCAGCAGCGCCTCGTGGTAAGTACATCGGGTTTTCATGATGCTGCAATGTTTCCAATAAGCGAGATGGAGTTGCTTTCCAAATCTTATCGTTCGCTGCTGATTTGATGAGCTTTTGCATAGCAACCGTAAGGCTGTCATCTTCTGTACCTGAGGCCATGATATTTCTCACATTCAGCTTATAGGCTTTCTGTAACTTGCCCTCACCTAACCCCAGCACTTTCTCAATCGCAGCAAGCCACTTTGCAAAGTCCATCATACGAGCCGGATACTTCACTTTAGCACTTTCCTCTTCAACCAATGTTTTCGACGCCAACGTCAACAGTGAACCAAAAATTTCAGGTAATGCTGCTTCTAACTCCTGTTTTAGTAAACCTTCGGGCTTACGTTTGTCCTCTTCCATAGGAACAAGCGCGACTGCTCAGTGATTGATTTAATTGCTAGCGCTTTCTTTATGGATTTATTAAGTAATGACATTTTGCTTATCCTTTTGATTGATTTTTATTCATGCTGTGAACGATTCAGTGCATGTAGTGCGTCACTTGTCGACAGATGTAATTACAACCCAAATGGGTTATTTAAGCTGTCATCTGTGGTCCAGCTATTGCCTATCAGCCTTTCGTTATTTCAGCTTTTCCGCTGACAAATGCAGTATCCTTTAATTCAACCAATCCGGCTGTCATCTCTGCTCCGGCTTATGGAGAGCAAAAAAAAAAGAGAAGCCGTTAAGCTTCTCCCTTTCAATTCAGTATCAATTTTTATACGTACTAACTGCCACGTTGACTCATTGCTATCAATTTGCCATTAATGAACCCTTCACTGTCTTCATTCTTATTCCACTTGGATAGTTCATTTTTTAAATCCAAAAAACGCTTATCTATTAGGTCATTTCTTTCAGCTTCACTTTTACAGTAGCTAAGCAAATGCATGCTATCTCGATAGAAAAAACGGTCATCTTTCGCAATGACACGGGCTAAATCTGAAAGACTCATTGGGTTTACCTTTAAATAAGAATAGGCCCACGCCTTGATAAATAGCCAACGATAAGCCGCTTTTGTACTGTCTGCTTTGAGATTGCCATTGAGTCTGACGTAAATATACTCTGCTGGCAGTTGTAGCATTTCTTTTCTAACCTTCTTTCTGCCAGCAGCGAAATCTGATTTTAACGCTAGGCGATGAGTCAGAATCAAGTCAACAACCTTAATAATATCGTGGTTATACTCAACTAGTTCATTACCTAATTTATTAACGCACACTTGAGTAAATAATTGTGCATATAACGGCAGTTCTCCTTCGTAGAGTTGCAATGCCGCTTTAGCTAGCCAATCATACTTTGCTCCGTTACTTAGCGCCTTAGTCCCACCTAGTTCCATATCCTCACAAAGAGACAGTTTAATAAGTTCATCACCAATTTGATCTGATTGCTCGATGAGCATACTGACATCGTCTTCTGTTATCTTGGCTAAAGGATCAGATAAGTGTTTATAAATTATGTAATCCCACAATTGGCAGCATCGTTTACTCAAACCTTTCAACTCAGCTATCAAGCTAGGTTTATCTTCAATACGCAAAAAATCATTCTTGATTGAATCAACAGTTTTATCCGCTTTTTTACCGTAAGATTTTTGCAACATTAAATGAGCATCAAGCTTGTAACTATTAAGGAGGTCTTCGCTGAAGAGACTTGCCGCGAACACGCAGTACCCATCATCATTTCCAGGAAGGTATTCAACGGTTATTGCTTCCTCGAAAAAGTCAGCATTTTCGTAACTAGGTTCTTCACCAATATTTAGGTAAGAGAGCTGTTGATGAAAATCAGCAATGTACTTTTCATATGCATTTAAGTCGGGATCGTCAGGGCTAATTGTATAGTTATTTATCATTGTGCGAGCATATTCGATAAGTGGCTTATTATTTGATTATACTTAAATATATTAATGAGTAGTATCGCAGCCTATACGCAAACTAATATCTATATATAACTGTCTATCTGAATGGCACAGCACAGCTTAATATGGCTAGGAGGTTTCAACACCGACCATCTGCGTCGTCGACAAAAAAAGCAGAGGTTATCCCCTGCTCTCATAACACTTGCCCGTCAATCCTCAATAACTTCGTCGGCGACGACACCAATTACGTACCCAACGATTCCCCCAATTAATACGGAATATGGGTATGGACCATACCTAGCACCAATGGCAGCACCGACTTGAGCGCCACGGATAGCAGTGTTCTTTTTTGATTGGGATGATGATTGTGAGAATGTTTTACTTTGCATACTTCCCTACCTCTTTATATATATATGAAAAAGGGCCATGCTCAATGAAGAACATGACCCTTTGGAGTTTTTGTTAATGCCGCTTTAGTGAGAGTGACCGCACACCTGACAGCTGCCATCATCATAAGCACGTTCACCACATGCAGGACAGGTTGTAACTAGTGTTGTAATTGATTTAATCGCCATGTTAAGGCTCCTTGTTGTTGGTTGATTGAGTGTTGCGGAGCTCATTGATACCTCAGCCTAGAGAGTTCCAATTTCGAAACTGAGATATCGTGAGCCAAGCTCCGCAACAAAATTTATTGTGCTTTACCTTTCTGGGTATCTGGGCCGCATTTCGCCGTATCAGTGACATGACCATTCATGGTTCCACAGACATCCGCTTTCCATTGCACGATGACACCGTAAGACGCTGTATTCTGAATACCTGCCTTGCCATTCCATTGAGGCTCTAGCAGCTCTTTCATTTTCGAGATATCGCCCGGATTACCACCGAACGTGCCACCTGCGAATACTGAAGATGCGAAAAGCGAAGTTAGACCTAGCAGGATGATTGATGTTTTCATTTTTGTTTTTTCCTTGAAGATTGCATGCCCTCTTTCTAAGAAGACATCTGTTGATTAGTTTGAAGGTGTGGACTGACAGGTGGTGTCAGTTGGTAAAATTAATTTGAGGAATAACGGCAGGGCTTAGGTTTCGTAGGCTATGAAACCTATAACAAAATCGGTCACTTACTCATGACTATCGGGAAATAATGATGACTGACACTACCTGTCAGCGAATCAGTACATCATTGGTGATATGAATAAGAGTGAGAAGTTAGCCTACCGATTGAGTCAGATACTTTCCCGATTACATTCAGGAGAGAAACTGAGCCTTATCGACTTACAGCAGGAATTTGGAGTACATGAACGAACTGTACTTCGAGATTTCAGTCGACTGGCATTTCTACCTATCGTAAGAGAGGATGGATATTACTTCTTAAAGCAATTAGATCATCGTAACCCTAAAGCTCATTTAGCTCTGAACTCCCTATCGAGTATGGGAGTAGATAAGTTGTTTCCAGATAGAGCAGTCATGACTCAGGCACTAAGCCATAAGACACAATCTATTCTGTTCCGTCATTTACCTATCGAAGATTCCAGTCACTTTCAGACAACATTACGTGTCATTGCGAACGCTATTCATCAGCGAAACACTCTAACCTTAACGTGTCAGCGTCGTCGTTATCATCGGATTGAGCCTTACCAACTCATTAACGAACATGGGATTTGGCATTTGGTTTCAGTACTTAGGAACCAGTCATATTCGTTTCGAGTATCGGAGATTACAGAGTTAGTTCAACACGATGATATTTACACTCCCTCCCCTAGCTTCAACGAGAAACTAATCAGAGAAGAATTACACTGGAATACTCAGGGTATTGTAGAGGTCATCGCACAGGTAGGTTCTAGTCGAATTGATGATTACCAGAGGTCAGAACAACCTATGGCAATTCAGGTGCTGAAAGAGTTGGGTTATGGCTCGACACTTATAAGCATTGAGACATCAGATATTCACGCATTAATGCCAGTCCTCAAATCTTGGCTACCTGATATCGATGTAATTTCTCCATCATGGGTAAAACAAGCCTTGGTTAGAGATGTTGAAACCTACCTAGCGACTTGTTCATGAGTAGGTTTATCGACAGCGTCGTCATTACGTCGACGACGACAAGGTTTTTACACACTATTTAGCCCTTGATTTTGACAGTGCGAGAAGCTCCTTTTTTCTATCTTGGTATTTCTCTGAAACGACATGTAAGTAAATAGAAGACTCAGCTTTCACGGCTAAACCTAGGCCACGAACGATAGCGGCACAGAAGCCCTGATTGTTGGCTGAACCAGAAGAATAGAGGGATTTGTAGACCTGACTTTTCCATGGTTTATCACCCTGAGATTCGATAACCTCGAATAACTTAGAGCATGGAACCCATTGTTTTGAATGTAACCCTGCCCCTCCTGTCTGCCCAGCAATCCGGAAGTAGAGGTGTTTATCCTCAATATTTTGAGCAATCTCGTAGAGAACTGTCCCTTGAGATTTTGAACCTAGTTTGTCTGCTTCCCCTGATTTGAGGATGTTCGAGAATGGATTGTGTTTTGGCGTGTCTTTAGATGCATCAGCTTCTGCATTCACTGTACTACCTTTAGATTGGTTCATAGAAACTTTCCTTTATTTATTGAACTAGAAAGAAGAGCCTTGTCGACACAAGTCGGTAAAAATCATTCTAATTCAATAATATAAATTCATTTTGAGACTTGTTACGCATAGAGACTTCTTCCTGTCTTTTCCTGTCCGGTTCCTGTCTTTCCACCCAAC
>NZ_JBFRTQ010000056.1:0-27082 GCF_041474195.1 Vibrio sp. 10N.222.52.C3
ATTTAAATGCAAATAATAGTAATTATCATTTAGATCCAATATTATATTTCGCAAATCAAGATAATACTATGGAACTAAGGTAACTATCAGATGTATAAGCAATCCCTGCTCTCTGCTTCAATCGTTTTAGCGCTTTCATCAACATCAGCCTTTGCTGAAGATTATGCCCTATTTGACGAGGTTGTTGTATCTTCGACTCGTACTAATCAACAACTTGAAGATGTTGCTGCGTCGGTAACTGTGATTAACGATAAAGATATCGAAAAAAACATGGTTACGGATGTAGAAGACTTATTTAAGTACACACCAGGTGTCACGGTGACTACGAATTCTCGCCAAGGGATTCAAGGTATTAACATTCGTGGTATGGAAGGTAACCGAGTAAAGGTTATCGTTGATGGAGTATCACAAACTAGCCAATTTACTCCAAGTGGTACTCAGTCATATAACTTCATTAACTCTTCACGCATTGATGTCGATACGGATATGTTGAAGTCTGTCGAGATTGTTAAAGGTGCGGCTTCTTCTCTGTATGGTTCTGACGCGATTGGTGGTATTGCTGCGTTCGAAACAAAAGACCCGAGTGACTTTTTAAAAGACAAAGACTTCGGTGGCCACGCGAAGTTCAACTACTCTTCATCTGATAATACCTTTAGCGAATCGGTTGCTTTAGCAAATCGTATTGGCGACCTAGAAACGTTAGTTGCTTATACTCGCAGAGACGGTGAGCAAACTGATAACTTTGGTACACCTGATGAGCAAGATACTCAGAACAACAACTTGTTGGTTAAGCTTCAGTACCAATTAAACGAACAACACCGTTTAGAGTTTTCTGGTAACTTCATTGAGAATTCTGGTGATACCGATTTAAATAGTGCAAGTTACACCGACTACACTGGCGAAGACACAACTAGCCAACAGCAAATCGGTATCAAACATATTTGGGATGCTGACCTAGCGTTTGCAGATACTATTACTTGGCAAGCTGACTGGCTGAGCAAAGAAGAGAATGGCGTAACTAATCGTACTTCTAATGGCGGTATGTTCCTACCTCCGGCAGGTAATGTTCAGAAAAAGGACTATATCTACGAGGATGAAGGTTATCAATTTGATGTGCAATTCGATAAGTTCTTCATGACGGGTAATGTAGAAAACTACTTTATCTATGGCGCTTCATATTCGGACAAAGACATTAAAAACGTTAATAACGAATATAACTCCATCAGCGCAGACCAAGTTATTTTCTACATCCCTGCCGCATCTGAAAGAAAATATGGATTCTTTGCTCAAAATGAAATGACGATCGGAAATTGGATGATTACTCCGGGTGTTCGTTTTGATGGTTTTGAAACTGATCCAGGTGATACAAGTCAAAACCCAAGTGGTAACCCAGAAGAGTCTTATGCAAAATATTCAGACTCAGCTGTTACCGGACGTTTGGGTACAACTTACACACTTAATGATGAAAATAAGATCTTCGGTCAAATCAGCCAAGGCTTTAGAGCTCCTGATTTCCAAGAGCTTTACTACTCATTTGGTAATCCTGCTCACGGTTATTTGAATGCCCCTAACCCTGACTTAGAAGCTGAAGAAAGTATTTCATACGAGTTAGGTTGGCGTCATAACACAAATTATTCATCAAGCGAAATCGCTATCTTCTTCAGCGATTATGATAACTTTATTGATAACGTAGCAGTTAGTGGCTCAGCCACTCCGGCCGATCCAACAATATATCAGAATGTAAACATTGATGAAGCCGTAATTAAAGGTATCGAAGCGTCAAATACACAGTCTTGGAATAGCTTCATGCCAGTGAAAGGTGTTAGTACTCGTGTTTCTGCAACGTATACTGAAGGTGAAGATGGCGAAGGTAATCCTCTTAACAGTGTAAACCCTTGGAACGCTGTCGTTGGTTTTAACTATGATGCTCCTTCAGCACTATGGGGTACATCACTTAACATAAGCTACACAGCAGGTAAGAAGTCTAGTGATATCAACAGCGATGGTTTGAATGATGAAATTCTACCAATTGATTCAGCAACTGTAGTTGACCTAACAGCATACTACTTGCCGATGAAGGATCTTACGCTTAGAGCAGGTCTCTTCAACGTTACGGATGAAGAGTACTACTCGTGGAATGACGTTCGTGGATTCTCACAAGAAGATAAAGATTACACGCAAGCAGGTCGTAACTGGTCAATTACAGCTAAATACGAATTCTAACTCGTTAGAAAACTTAACGACAGAATCTGATACAGCAGAAACTAAAAAGCCAGCTTAATTGCTGGCTTTTAATTTATTTCACTAAAAAATTGTATAAAAAAGGTAATAAGTGAAATTACTTCTCTGCCATCTCTTTTTTAACCATTACTGCAGCAGCAACGATGAAAGTGATGATTAGGCCTAGTTCCATGATTAACTCCAAAGAAAATTAACATTAAACATATAATTCGCGAGCATAATAACACAGCGGATACAGAATGATACTTTTTAACCACTAATTTACTTTTTATTCGATTAAGATCAAAAAAGATGCCCGAAAGCATCTTTTAATTTTTGAATCATTCACGAAACCACTAGGTTAACCAGGGAATCCATTCGGGTTTGTTGACTGCCAGCGCCATGTATCTTCGGTCATTTCAGCCAATGTGCGGCTTGCATTCCAGCCCAGTTCTTTCTGAGCTTTAGCTGGATCTGCCCAACACTCTGCGATGTCACCAGGACGGCGTTCAACTAGCTTGTAAGGGATATCTTTACCGCTCGCTTTCTCAAACGCTTTAACCATGTCTAATACACTTGAACCGTTACCCGTACCAAGGTTGTAGATATGAAGACCGTCTTTGCACCCTACTTTCTCAAGCGCTGCGATGTGGCCATCAGACAGATCCATTACGTGGATGTAATCGCGAACGCCAGTCCCGTCTTTTGTTGGATAATCGCTACCAAATACAGATAGGAATTCACGGCGGCCCACTGCTACTTGAGAGACAAATGGCATTAGGTTATTTGGGATACCTTGCGGGTCTTCACCTAGCTCACCACTTGGATGTGAACCTACAGGGTTAAAGTAACGCAGCAGTGTAATGCTCCAATCAGGATTGGCTTTTTGGAAATCGGTTAAACACTCTTCAACCATTAGTTTACTACGACCATATGGGTTGGTAGCGCTTGTTGGGAAGTCTTCAGTAATTGGCACACTTGCAGGATCACCGTATACCGTTGCTGAAGAGCTAAATACCAAGGTTTTTACACCCGCATCACGCATTGCATCAACAAGAACTAAAGTGCCGTTTACGTTGTTGTCGTAGTATTCAAGAGGCTTTTCCACAGACTCTCCGACGGCTTTCAGACCAGCAAAATGGATAACCGCTTCGATGTTGTGTTGCTTCATAGTTTCAGTCAAAAGCGCTTTATCACGAACGTCACCTTCAATGAAGTTGGGACGAACGCCCGAGACTTTTTCGATGCGCTCTAGAACGCTTGGTTTGCTGTTGTACAAGCTATCAAAAAGTACAGGTGTCATACCTGCGTTGATCATCTGGATACTTGTATGGCTACCAATGTAACCCATGCCACCTGTAACTAAAACATTCATGCTTAGCAGACCTTTTAATTAAAAATATTCAACCTATCACTTATGATACAACAACTTAGGGTGAGCTCACAAACACCGGTGCCTATTTACCCTCACGAGCGAACACAAACTGACCTTTTCCTTTGCGTTTCGCTTGGTACATAGCCTCATCAGCAACCTTTAGAATCACGTCAATATCACGCTCTGAGCCATCAACTAAATTGATACCTAAGCTCGCCCCAACATGAAGTGAACGCTGTTTATAATTCACTTCTTGCCCGATCAGATCCAACAATCGCTCGGCTAACTTCGCTAATAAGACTTTGTTTGTCTGTTTAATAATAAGAACAAATTCATCACCCGACAAACGTGCAACCAAATCCCCCGCTCTTACCTGAGATAACAACCGGTTTGACACTTCTTTAAGGATTTCGTCACCCGCATCGTGTCCATAATTGTCATTCACTTCTTTGAAGCCATCCAAATCCAAGTAGATAACCGCAAAATGCTGATTTGAATAGTGGCTCGACGTGACAACATCATCCATAACCTTATACAGCTGCGCTCTATTCGCTAACCCGGTTAATGCATCGTGATGAGCCAAGTGTTCGAGTCTTTCCATCTCTTTAACGTTGGATAAATCAGACAGCGTTAATACCATATCAAACTCGTCTTTCTCGTTGTCTGAGGCAACTCGATTCACTTTGACAAACATTGGAACTAACGTACCAGACGCACTCTTCTCCCACACTTCGCCTTGCCATTGACCATAGTTGTCTAACGAACTGCGAATTGTCGGCATCAATGATGAAAATTGCTGCCACGAAAATACTTCAAATGGTGTTTTGCCCACCAGCAGATCAGAGTGATAACCGAGAAGTTGTGTGATCGCCGGGTTAACCATGGTTATCACATTGGATGAGTTGAGCACGATCAAGCCGTCTTTACTGTTTTCGAAAACACCCGCAGCAATACGTTGGCGACTCATGGCCGTTTCTATGTCGGTGACATCTTGGATTGCATAAAGAATACGACCATGTTTTGTCAAAGAACGACTGCTCACACGAAGCCAGCGTTTTGATTGAAAGAGATCGGTGGTTTCCAGCAATTCGTCATTAAGTTCAATATTGGCATCAATAACATCTTGTAAGTAACCCGTTTGCTTGGTCGCGATCAACTCTTGGATCAACAAATTCTCAAGAAAGGCTTCCGAGCATTTAAAAATATCCCGAGTAGCTGCGTTCGCATGAAGAATGAGCCCTTTTTCATCCACCACCAACAAAGAGTGCTGAACGGTTTCAATGACCTCATTTGCGAATGATTTTTCTTCTTGTAACTTGTCTAACGTAAAATTGATTTGGTTATCGCGATGTTGAAGCCTTTCTAACATGGTATTGAAAGCTCGAACCAGATCGCCGATTTCATCGCGGTTCGTTACGACTAATTTAGGCTGCTTCGAACGACGCTCAACAAAGGCTTGCATCGCCTCATTGAGGTCAAACATCGGTTCGATAATCAAGCGTTGCACCAATTTGACCACTACTCCGCCTAAGATCACCAGAAACAACAGGTAGACGACCGCAACCTTGAAAATATTCGTTAAGATCGAATTAAACGTCTCTTTCGATATTGTTACTCTCAAGTTAGCGATCACAGCGTCATCCAGCGTCACCGGAACAAACAAAAAGATGAAATTCTCGGAGATTGCAAATTGGTGATCCGCGATGTCATTTAATTCATCGGTATTCGGCCTTGGAACCAGCGTATTACTGACTTGATAACTCGCAAAAAGCTGTTCATTAATGTCATAGAGCTTCACCCTGACGATATCTTTATCCGCAACGAAGGCTGACAAAATCTCCTGAGCCGAAGATTTATCCTCAAATAGAATCGCGGCTTGTAGGTTATAAGCAACACCTTGTGCTAACACTTTAACTCGCTGAATAAGACTCTCTTTCTCTCGCTCAAAAGTGACAGTGTAATTAATTGATTGAATCGTCACAAAAGTAACTGCGATGAAGATGACAATCGGTAATATCAGCTTGTTTTTAATAGATAAATTATTAATGAAAGACAACATTATTGGCCCTCCACTATAGCGATTCGTAACAGGTTTGAGCCAATGACGTATTCACCGCGTCTTGCATTCACTAAGTTGATCTTAGGCTTTAGCTTATTATCGATGTGCGTTAGCTCAATGACTCCTCCCATGTCCGTAAAGTTTGGGATATCGCTAATCGTCACAGTATGTGGTGAGTGGGCTTTACGGCTAAATTCATCATTATCGAGATCAGATAGATAAGTGATATCACACTTAGGAGTCACCAATTGATGTACTTGAATAGCGAGAGAACGAATAGATTTCCCTTGTGTAATCGACGTCAGTGCTTTGCTTACCTTCTCATCGCCAATCACACAGAAGTTAACCGTATTCATGGTGCTCTCGTCGTTCCAACGAATAAAGTTGGCAATTCTAAAAAGGTACACCGCTTTCACTTCATAAGGCTTGAAACTAGCCGCCGATGTATTCAAAGGCACAATAAACATAGCTATAGTGGCAAGGCTGAGTTTCGTAAAACCGAGCTTAATACGGTACTTGAGCCACTTAGAATTCATGAGAGATCCTCACATATACGGACTCTTGGTTGACACAAATCTCGGTAAGTTTTTGTGTCACTTTCGAAGCCGTTTCCATTTCAACATCTAACATAGACAACTCTTCAAGGCTCATCGACATGAGCTGGTCTAGAGAGTTTTCTTGAGCAGAGACAAAAACAGGTATCGTTAATGCTAGTCCTAAGCAAACCTGGCGGGATATCATGTGCTCACCTAATATACAGATAGATATTAATCCTTTAATCAATAGTTCAACTATATATGAAATGCCATACTGGTAAATCTACGGTGTCGAAAGTTTGAGTTAGGTCACTGTTTATTTATGGTATTTATAAGACCGTCATTACTTACCTCAACGTAAAGGATTAGCACCACGTGACAACGAAGATTTTGCTTAATTGCGACATGGGAGAAAGTTTCGGCAATTGGAAGATGGGCGATGACGAGTCGGTCATGGAATGGGTCGATATGGCAAACATCGCTTGTGGCTTCCACGCGTCTGATCCGCACGTTATGTCCAAGACGATAAAACTGGCGCAGCACTATCACACCCAAATTGGTGCTCATCCCGGTTATCAAGATCTCGTTGGTTTTGGTCGCCGTTCTATTCCACACACCATGGACGAAATCAGTGAGCTGGTTTGTTATCAAGTCGGTGCATTACAAGCCCTTTGCCGCTATCACCATACCACTGTTGGCTATGTGAAACCTCATGGCGCTCTTTATAACGATATGATGGCAAACATTGATGTGTTCAATGCGGTAGCCCAAGCCGTCGCTGAGTTTAACATCCCGTTGATGATTCTCTCTTCATCAGACAATCAACAGTATTTGGATATTGCTGACGACCATGACTTGCCTCTCTTGTTTGAAGCGTTTGCCGACCGTGCTTATTTAAATAACGGACAATTAGCGCCACGTACTCAAAAAGGCTCGGTTTACGTCAATCAAGACGATATCTATAACCAAGTTATGCAAATCATTAACTATGGCTCGGTTACGACTTTAGAGGGCGAAAGACTGCCTATTGAAGCTGATACTATCTGTGTTCATGGTGATAACCCTCAATCCATCGCATTAATTAGAAAAATCAGACAAGACCTCAACGCTTTTAATTAGTATGAAGCGTGTGATTGGTATGACGCATGGTCTAATCGCTCGTGAGATCTAATTGATTTGTATTGGCTTGGACACGGAAGTGAGACACGCCAAGTAAGCTAAAAAAGGCAAGATAACAAACGTATGGAAACGAAATGACGACGAATCAGATTGAATTCAATATAGCGCCAGTCGCGGAATGCAGCGTTTTGGTGACCTTGACGCTATCGCCTTCAAATAATCAATCTAGCGCCGAATATGCGCAATACATAGCTCACTTTTCCGATGCCATTCGCCAAAACTTAGCATCGGTGTTGATGAATGTGACACCGGCTTACCAAACAATATTGGTCGACTACCTCCCTTATCGAATATCAGAACAGCAGCTCATTGAACAGCTCAATAATTTGTTGAGTCATGCTCTGTCGTCCTTTTCTAGTGTTAGTAAAACTCGCGATACGATTGAGCTTCCTGCCTATTACTCACCAGAAACGGCGCTCGATTTAGACCGATATCAAAACAAAGGCCTGTCGCTCGACCAGATAATTCAACATCACACCTCACAGACATACAGCGTCAGTGCGATTGGGTTTACGCCTGGCTTTGCCTTTATGTCGGATGTGGTTCATGAGCTTGCCTTGCCCCGTCACTCCACACCCCGCTTAATTGTGCCCAAAGGCAGTATCGCCATCGCGGATACGAAAACAGCTGTGTACCCTTCGGATTCACCGGGCGGTTGGAATATTATTGGCAATTGCCCACTTCCGTTGTTCGATCATAGCCAGTTGAAGAACGCCGATATCACGCAAAGACCACTGTCTCTGCTTAATGTTGGTGATACCGTCCGTTTCATAGCGATTTCAAAAAAAGAATTTGTAGAGTTGGGTGGAGGCATCGTAAATGGCTAAGACAAAAACTAAACCAACACTGACAGTGATTAAGCCCGGCCCGTTGAGTTTGATTCAAGACTTTGGGCGATTTGGTGTTGCTCATCTTGGATTAACGCAAGGTGGACCGGTTGATGACTACTCTTATAGCTGGGCTAACCATCTATTGGGCAACCCAGTCAACCAAGCAGCGTTGGAAATCACGCTTGGGCAATGTGCGTTGAGAATCGATTTTGATTGCGAGATGGCACTATGCGGGGGTGATTTACAAGCGAAACTCGATGGTAAACCACAGGCTAACTGGAGCACTTTTCAAGCTTTTAAGGGGCAAGTTCTCTCATTTGGTTTGCCTAAAAATGGTCTAAGGGCGTATTTAGCCATTAAGGGCGGTTTCGATGTTCCATCAACTCTTGATAGCTGCTCTACAGTCACTCGTGAAAAGATTGGTGGATTAACGCAAGATGGAGATCCATGCCAACAAGGGCAACAAATAGCTTTTACCCAGCACCAACTATCACATTCATTTAAAGCGGTAAGTGTTACCTTCCGATACACGCCTGATTACAATCTACCCGTGAACCTACGAGTGATTGAAGGCTATCAAAGCGAGCTATTCTCCGAGTCAGCAAAAGAGACTTTGTATAACGCGCAGTATCACGTTGACCAAAACTCAAATCGGATGGGTTATCGACTCAGTGGCGAACCCGTCGACTCGCCTGACATTTCGCTATTGTCAGAAGGCATTGCCTTAGGTGCGATTCAAATTCCACAAGATGGACAGCCTATCGTGCTGCTTAATGATAGACAGACCATAGGTGGTTATCCGAAGATAGGATGTGTCGCCAGAATCGATTTACCACGCTTGGCGCAAGCAAAACCTGGACATGCGATATCGTTCAGCAAGGGCGATCGCTTGGGCTTACAAGATGTTTGGTGCCAATGGGCTCAGTTTTTCGGCTATTAGTTTTTGCGATGTGTTATGTGCTAAATGCTATGTAGCTGAGAATAATCAACTAGGAAGATGTCATTTAGATGAGGTTCGGTATCTAAGCAGATGTTGAAATGAAGATTCGGCTTACCTATTACAGTAAGCCGAATTGAAGAAATTAAACGCAGTCGATGATGATAGACTAATTATAGGCTATTAAGCGTGATCTTGACCTGACACCTTGGCAAGCGCTTCTGGGTATCCACGTTCTTGTGTCAAATCTATCGCTCTGTTTTCAATATCATTTAGATTAAGTGACATTGTCACTGAGTGTGTGTCTTCAATAGATGCCGCCTCTGATACATCAAACCATTGCTCAGCGACCTTTTGTGCCGCTTCTAATGTTGAAGAAGCTTTTACTACTTCAAGTCGAGCATAGCGATCCCCACAGAATGAAACGTCTGAAGCTCTTAAGCTTGGATCGGTTCCCGGAATCTGTTGTGCACCAAACAAAGGTTTACCACCGACCAATGCAGAACTGAAACTTGGGATGAACTGAGACATATGCGTTATTGCCGCGCGAGTTCTTAATTCAAGCTGATCTTCACTCCAACCCGATACGATTTTCTTAAGCAGCTTCGAAGGCAACTGTGGCTGTGACGAGTCTGTTGACGATGAAACAAGCCCACCCTCAAACAGAGTAATCCCTTCTGTCATGCCGTGAAGTTGGAACACACCATCAGCATACGGCGTTAATTGCGCCATGCCTTGCGGTGTGCCTCTCGGGCCATGGAAGATAACTTCTGGCCACTCTTCCTTACATTCTTGCGAATATGGCCACTCTGTAACGTATGCAGCTTTAAACTCAACAAGTCTTTGCTGCTTAGAGCCAACAAAGTCATCTACGATACCCGTTTCAAACCCACTCGCATTAATCAAGTAATCGGTCGTTAGTTGGCAGCTTTGGTTTTCGGCATCGGTATAAGTCAAAGACCAACCTTGACCTGTCGACTCAACAGATTGTAATCGGCTGTTGGTTAACACAGTACAGTTAGCTTGTTGCCCCAAAGAGAGTTGAGCGGTCGCAGAAAGTCGGAATACGCTCCAGCCATACTCTTGGACCATCGCAACAGGATACTTTAGGGTCTCTAAATCCGTATGCTTGGCGAAAGGAATACACCAATCATCAAGCGATGTTGGTTTCAGAGGCTGTGTTTTCGCAGAAAGTGCTAATAAATCTTCTTTGCTGTACAGCTTATAATACTCTTCCGGATCACCGAGCACTTGGTTGCTTTTATCTTGTTTAACAAGATCGGCATAAGCGCTTTTGATTATCTTGAGACGAGGAAGCAGATCCAACGGCTCTCCACCATCACTGTGCGGAACGGCGATGATTGTCGGACGAATATTGATCGTATGAGGGAATAAGCGGACGGTATCAATTGACTGTGTGAGCAATTGAAGACACTGCTCTACAGAAATATCTCGATACAAATTGCCGCCAGCGTGCAGGTGGCAAATTGGTGGACCATTAACCAAACTCGGCCCTTTTTCTAAGATAGTGACCTTAAAACCCAACTCACTAAAGTGAATCGCGCTCGTTGTTCCGGCAATACCACCACCAACAATGGCAATAGAAGGTTGATTTGTATCCGTTTTGTTGTGGTTCATCGTGTTCTGTAGAATAAGATTAACTGCCTCTATTCTACTTTTGTTCTGCGATGAATTAAAACACATTTTTATCAAGGTCTTAGATAGGCGGGATTTAATATCTATGTAAAAAACATAAATAATCTCTTGACTCAATAACTCCAGATAGGGTTTTAAAGGTTATTCTAACAGTCAAATTTGTCCTAAGTGACGCCACATAAAGGCTGCCTCAGTACTCTTAAAACATAGCGGTTAACTTATCCCTAAAGTTATCCACCGTTTTTGTGGATAACTGTTGATAACGTTCTTGCTAAGTTGCGCAAACCCTTTGTTTACAGGGACTAACCGCTGTTCATTAAATCGGCATTATTGGGTAATTAGTTTTAAAAAATGCTAAAAACAGTGGAATCTAAGGTGCGATATTTTTTACTTATGCTACCGGTTGGTTAAATAAAAAACGGTCTAAAGCGACGTATTATAAATAGTGCATGACTAAGTATAAATAATCTCACTTTTAGACCGTTTTAAGCGCTTGGCTAGATCTCGCTAACGACTAGCCAAAATCCTTGTTTACTGGTGCCAACAAACGTTTGATTAAGCTATTCACTACCGCGGCTAATGTGATGAACGTTAGCACCGGTAGCGCTATCCACAACATCGGGTGAAGTGAAGGTTGTAACTCAAAACCAAAGTTCATCACTCCTGCCACGCTGAGCTCAGAACCAAGGGCTGCAATTGAGCCTGCGACTAACGCCATTAAACCGTACTCACACCAAATAGTATTGAGAATTCGCTTCTTACTCGCGCCTAATGTTCGATACAAGCGTATCTCTTGTTGTCTTTGAGATAAGCTCAATCGCAATAGAGTGAAGATAAGCAACAGCCCCGCCACCACACCTAACGCCGCAAGTACGGTAATCGACCAAACAATCTGCTTAAGCAACTCTTGGATCTTGCTACCCATCTTACGAATATCCATCAAACTCACGGTTGGATGATTTCGAGAGAGTTCGTTGAGCATCTGATTGTGTTGTTCTTCTAATCTGAAGCTCACTAGCCAAGTAGAAGGGATTGAACTCAAGACATCTGGAGTAAAAATGAAGTAGAAGTTCGGCTTCATTTCTCGCCACTCGACTTTGCGGATGCTATTCACCTTGGCAGAAACATTCTGGCTGTTGATTGTGAATGACAGCTCATCGCCAATCTTTAGATCCAGTTGCTCCGCGACATCCGATTCCACAGATACGCCATGCTCTTGCGTCCAGTTACCTTCTAACACTTCATTGTACTCGGGTAAGCTATCTCCCCAAGTGAAGTTGATCTCTCGACTTAGTGCGTCTGTTTCGCCTGAGGTATCGCTGTATTCCGACGCTTCAACACCGTTTATCGTCGTCAGTCGTCCTCGGATAATTGGAAACGCTTGAGTACGCTCTACTTCGTTTGCATCAATCGTCTCGAGATAACTGTCTTTCTCATAGCTTGCAATGTTAAGTGCAAACGCATTCGGTGCGTTCTCGGGTAAGGTTTGTTGCCAATCTGACAGTAAATCACTTCTTACCAACCAGATGATAGACAGCAACATCAGTGAAAGCGCTAAAGAGCCAAATTGAATCCCAGTTGCTAAAGGTGTGCGATTAATTCGACTCAATGCCAAACGCATCGATGTCGATGTCGGCAACTTACTAACTAAACGCAGAACAAGCGTACTGACGACCGCAAGCACTAAGAACAGGCAAGCGATACCCGCTAAAACTATCCATACCAATAGATTGTCGCCATACATCAGCATCATTGGAATAATCGGTACCAGTAACAACAAATATTTCTTGTAGCTTTCATTGGACTGGTGACTTGATTGGATAACGCTGATTGCCGAGGTGTTGACCAAGCCAATTAACGGGATACCAAGAGCAGGAACACCAATTAGGATGCTTGATAAAATCGCCAAGATTGCAGGTTCAATACCATAGCTAGGAAGTGGCGTTGGTAATAAGTCGCCCAGAGGTATACGAAGCAAAAACTCCAAGCCGATACCGATGGTTATTCCCAGTACTGCACCGATAACCACTAACAAAGATACCTGTACAGACAACCATTTAACGATCCACTGCTTGCTTGCACCTAAACTCTTAAGCATCGCGATGGTTTTACGACGACTCGCAACATAATGTTGGCAAGTGAGTACCAAAGTGGTCGCAGCCATGATCACTACGATAGCTACCGTTAGTGATAAGTATTGAGTGGTGCTTTCGAACATGTCGTTGGTACGACTGGCTGAGTCTTGTGTACGCCAGCGGTCACTTGGTGTCAGTTCGATACTGTCTTGTGCGGCTTTGAGTTTCGATTCATCACCATTTAAAAACAATCTAAAGCTAACGCGACTGCCCGGTTGAATCGCTCCCGTGGCAACGATATCACTTGTATGAATCAGCACAGCTGGCATTTGTTGGAATGGGTTAAAGCTTAAGCCTGGTTCTTGAGTGATTCGTCCAGTTATCGCTAAATCGGCATCACCAATAGTGACATTGTCACCAATTTCAACCTCTAACTGTGCAAATATACGCTCGTCTAGCCAAAGTTCACCCGGCTCAACATGGTTACTTGATGCTTTATCAGCGCCCTCTAAGATCATTTCACCGCGTAATGGGTAATTACTTTCAACTGCTTTTACCGTCACTAACTGCATTGAGTTATCACTGAATGCCATGGTTGAAAAACGAGTCAACTGAGATCTTTCTAATTGTTCAACTTGAGTGAGGTCTAACAAGGATTGCGGAATTGGGTTTGCTGAGATAAACACGCTATCAGCAGTAAGCGCATCTTTGCCCTGTTTAACAATTACCTGCTCCATACGTTCGGCCAACGCCGACAATGCAAATACACAAGCAATAATAAGCGTTAAAGCGATTGAAACTGGCCACAACTGGCCGTGTCGAATCTCTTCGATACTCCATGAAAACAGGCGTTTATTCAGTCCGTTTGATGAATTCAATTTAGACTTCCTCTATCTGACCGACATGCATCTTGAGTGTTCTTTGGCAACGTTGTGCAAGCTTAGGATCGTGTGTCACCAAAACTAAAGTTGTGCCGTGGGATGAGTTCAATTCAAACAACAACTCAACAATTTTGGCTGCCGTTTGTTGGTCTAGGTTGCCTGTGGGTTCATCGGCAAAAAGAATTTTTGGCTTAATCATAAATGCGCGCGCCAACGCGACCCTTTGTTGTTCACCACCAGATAGCTGCGACGGTAAGTGATCAAGCCTGTCTTTCAAGCCTACTGATTCAAGCAGAGCAGTCGCGCGTTCGATGTCTTCGTCTTCTCCCTTTAACAAACAAGGTAACGTGACATTTTGTAGCGCTGAAAGACTTGGAATTAACAAGAAGCTTTGAAATACAAACCCTACCGATTCACTGCGGATCTTCGCTCTTGCCTCGTCATCAAGCTGTGAAAGTGGCTGTCCTAATAAACTGATTTCGCCTTTCGTTGGTACATCAAGACCAGCAAGCAGCGTCATTAAGGTCGATTTACCCGCGCCAGACGTGCCGACAATCGCGACAGTTTCGCCTTCACGAATATCGATATCGACGTGCTCTAGGATTGTTAAATGTTCTTGATTAGTAGACACTGTCTTCGAAACAGCTTCTGCTTTAATGATGGATGTATGCATGACTCGACTAATTTCCTTTTTATTCTTTATTTTATTTTCAACCGCTTCTTTGGCTCAAGATACCCGCTTAGATTCTAAGTTACTGGTCCTTGGTGATAGCCTGAGTGCTGGTTACAACATGGACATCAAACAGAGTTGGCCAAGCCTGTTACCAGACGCGTTAGCAAAGCATGACAAAACGGTAACCGTGGTTAACGGGAGTATTTCTGGTGATACAACGGGCAATGGTTTAGCCCGCCTACCACAATTGCTTGAAGAACATGCTCCAGACACCGTTCTTATCGAACTTGGTGCGAATGATGGACTTCGTGGTTTCCCACCTAAGCTGATGTCTGCAAATCTTGAGCAGATCATTGAGCAGATAAAAGCTGCGGGCGCCAAACCTATAATGATGCAGATTAAAATCCCACCAAATTACGGAAAGCGTTACAACCAGCAGTTTGAATACGTTTTTGCAGCGCTTGCTGATCAACAAAACGTGCCACTTTTGCCGTTTTTCCTAGAGCATATCATCCTCAAACCTGAGTGGATGATGAACGATGGACTGCATCCAAAACCAGAAGCTCAACCTTGGATTGCTGAATTCGTCGCCGAAGAATTATATCAGTATCTTTAAGTTTTAATGGTCTAGCTCAATAAATTTTACACAGCTTTACGTTAGCCTGAGTGCATATCACCGTTAACTGTAAGGTTATTTATGCTGATCGAACCTGTTATCAAGGGTGTGGTAGCCAAAAGCGCTCACCCTCTTGGCTGTCAAGAAGCCGTAAAGCAACAAATCAAGTTTGTTAAGAGTGCGCCGCAAATCAAAGATGGCCCTAAACGAGTACTGATTATCGGCGCTTCCTCAGGCTTTGGCCTTGCCGCTCGTATTGCCCTTACCTTTGGCGGCGCAAAAGCTGACACTATCGGCGTCTCATTCGAGCGCGGTCCAAACGAAAAATCCCTAGGTAGTGCTGGTTGGTACAACAACATCTACTTCAAAAAAGAAGCCGAACGAGAGCAACGCACTGCTATCAACATCGTTGGCGACGCATTTTCGCAAGAAACACGCTCACAAGTTGTCGAAGCCATTGAAACCTACTTCGAAGGTGAAGTGGATCTGATTATCTATAGCTTAGCTGCAGGCGTTCGTCCTAAACCAGATTCCGATGAGTTTTGGCGCTCTGCCATCAAACCTATTGGTGAAAGCGTAACTGGCGCAACCATTTCTCTGGAACACGACAACTGGGTCACCAACACGCTTGAAGCCGCGACGGAAGAAGAAGCCGAAAGCACACTCAAAGTGATGGGAGGCGAAGATTGGGAACAATGGATAGATGAGCTCATCAACGCAGAATCTATTGCTCCGGGTTGTAAGACAATCGCGTTTTCTTATGTGGGTCCAGAAGTCACACATCCTATCTATTTAGACGGTACATTGGGACGCGCTAAGATCGACCTTCACCAAACCAGCCACGCTCTTAATCTAGAGTTAGCTAACTTTGATGGCAACGCTTACGCGGCGGTATGTAAAGCCCTAGTCACTAAAGCGAGCGTTTTCATCCCTGGATTAAGCCCTTACTTACTTGCTTTGTATAAGGTGATGAAAGAGAAAGAGACCCACGAAGGTTGTATCCAACAAATGCAGCGTCTGTTTGGCAGTAAACTTTATGGTCAATCCAAAGTACCACTTGATGGTGAGCGATTGATCCGTATGGATGATTGGGAATTAGACCCAGAAACCCAAGCGCACGTAACTGAACTGCTAGAAAAGATGGACGAAAATAACTTCCAAACCTTAGGGGATTACCAAGGGTTTAAAGAAGAATTTCTACAATTAAATGGGTTTGCTCAACCATCGGTAGATTATAGCCAGAAACTTAATACAGAAGATTTTATAAAGTTAAAGCCTTAATCTAAAATTATCTCATTACTGAGACCCGGATTCACATTTGAAAACCTCTGCATAATTGCGGAGGTTTTTTCGTGCAACATTTCTTATACTTAGTTAACGTAAGATTCACAGTTTTCTTTGGTTCATCATAATTAACACAGGATGTGTTGATGCATTTAGCATAATTGACTCGGAGTCATATGAAGAAAATAAAAACTCTCGATTTAGATATCCCAGACGATATGGAGCACGGTTGGCAGAATATTGTCGACCTCTTAGCTCAAATTACTCAAGTGCCCGCAGCACTAATCATGCGTGTTCACGCCAATTACATTGAAGTTTTTTCAACCAGTCGTAGCGAGAACAACCCATACAACAAAGGTGATTCTGAAACGCTGGGGAATGGGCTGTACTGCGAAACAGTGATGGAAACTCAACGACAGCTTCTTGTGCCTAACGCGCTTGCCGATCCTAAGTGGGACAACAACCCAGACATCAAACTCGGCTTAGTCTCCTATTGTGGTATTCCATTACTTTGGCCTAACGGTGAACTGTTTGGCACCTTTTGTATCTTGGACTCGAAAGAGAATCACTACACCCCTACTTATATCAAACTGTTAGAGAGCTTTCGGACTTCGATTGAATCTCAGCTTAAAACCCTATTCCAACACGCCAAGCTTACCCAAATGAATCGCGACCTAAAAAACCGCGTTTACAATCGCACTAAAGATCTCGCGAGCCTTAATTACTCGTTGAATCAAGAAATTGATAAACGAAAAGCGGCTGAACAGAAGATTAACTTCCAAAAGAATCACGACCTCGGCACCGGCTTTTTAAACCGAAACGCATTTGAATCTCGCTTAAACCACAAGCTACTGTCACAGAGAAGGCTGACAGACAGCTCATTTGCAGTCGTTCATATTGGTTTTACCAACGGTAGACGCATACAAGCACGCTACGGCTATAACGCGTTAGACCAAGTGCTTGTTGAATACCGAAAACGCATCGACTGTATTTCTGATATCGATGTATTAACTGCACGCCCTACTTCGGTTGACCTCGTATTGGCGTTTAGCGTTAAAGATTTACACCATCGCCTTGAAGAACTTTGCCAGACGCTCGTTAAAGTTGGTCATTCAGAATTCGACATCGAAAGTGACAAAGTGCATTTGCACGCGTTTATTGGGATTGCAATTACGAACGACGAAGATGACGCGGAAAGCATTCTGCAGAAATCTTCTGAAGCGATGTTAGCCTGCAAAGATTCAGGACAAAAGTTCGCTTACTACTCTCAATCCCATACCGAAGAACAAACTCACATTAATAAGATCGAAGGCTATTTGCTTCAAGCCGTTCGTAATGATGACCTTATGCTCTACTTTCAACCCAAAGTTAGCCCGTTGACGCATCGCTGGGTCGGTGCTGAAGCTTTGCTTCGTTGGCGACATCCTGTTTTGGGTGATATCTCTAACGAAACCCTGATCCACATGGCTGAACAAAACGGTTTGATTTTCGAAGTGGGCAGCTTTGTTTTACGCAATGCGATTGAAAAAGCCAAAGAGTGGTCCGAATACGTTGAAGATTTCAAGATGGCTGTGAATGTGTCTGCAATTCAACTCAAGAACGTACACTTTGCGGAACAAGTGGTTCACCTACTCGAAACCTATCATTTAGAGCCTCGTTTCTTAGAACTTGAAGTTACGGAGAGTGGACTGATAGCAGATGAAGTGGTTGCCAAGAATACCTTGGGATCTTTGCACGATATTGGCGTTACATTGTCACTAGATGACTTCGGTACGGGCTACGCCTCCTTCAGTTATCTGAAGAAGTTCCCATTCGACACCATTAAGATTGATAAGAGCTTTATCGACCAAATGCTCAACTCACACGAAGACTCGGAAATTGTTCGTTCTATTGTCCAAATTGCCAAAAAGCTCGACTTAAAAGTGACGATTGAAGGCATAGAAACGGAGGTTCAGGAGCAATTTATTATTAACGAAGGCTGCGATGTGGGCCAAGGTTACCTTTACGGAAGACCAATGCCGAGCCAAGAATTCGAACACAGCTTAATCAATCAAAACTATTTGGGGACAACTCGTTACGCTTAAAGCGAAAAAGAGCAGTTAGTTTTGGATTTAGGCCTACTTTCTCTTTACTCTAAAGGTGGTGATTTTTATAATCGCCGCCTTTCTGTTTTTATCTTTCCCCTTATATAGGCATTCCTCGTTATGGATCAGTTGACTGCAAAGCTTAAAAAGCTCGAAAAACAAAACTACCGTGCATATCAACAAATTAAAGGTCAATACGACTTTGCTGATTTTGAATTACACATCGACCACATCCAAGGTGACCCATACGCGTCAGCTTCTCGTTTTCGTGCAACGCGCGCGTGGTCTTTGACCGGGTTAGATTGGCTGAAAGAAAAATCTTACGAATACCAAGTAGCCGCTCGTGACTTTATCGCACGTAGCTTCTCTGAGTTCGCGAAACAAGAGTCGACCGTTTCTATCGCGCTGACGGGTCAAACCGTATTAGACAACACAGCTGTTGTATTCACAGACCACGGCATCGAAATTCGTTTCCGTATTAATTTACCAGCTGATGGTCGTAGCATTCTTGCTAAGAAAGCGAACAACATCATCACTTTCTACTTACCGAAGTTTATTCGTCGCGCGACGCTTGAGCGTGAGTTAAACATCGATGCAATGATCAAACATTGTGAAACGATTGAAGACCAAGAAGCGCTGCGTGCTCAATTGGATGAAAACAACCTAGCCGCTTTCGTTGCAAACGGCAGTGTGTTACCTCGTATCGCGGGTAACTGCGACCTTCCAATGAAAGACGCGGTACCTTTCGCGGCTCCAGAATCATTGAGTGTTACGTTAAATACTCCAAACCAAGGTGACGTGACCGGCCTAGGCATTCCAAAAGGCATTACGCTGATCGTTGGTGGTGGTTTCCATGGTAAATCGACACTGTTGAACGCCGTTGAACGTTCTATCTACAACCATATTCCTGGTGACGGTCGCGAAGGCATTGTAACTGCGATTGATACGATGAAGATCCGCGCTGAAGATGGTCGATGTGTGCACAGCTTGAACCTGTCAAACTACATCAACCATTTACCAATGCAGAAAGACACATCTGACTTCAGCACACAAGATGCGTCAGGTTCTACGTCTCAAGCGGCTTGGTTACAAGAATCGATTGAAGCCGGCGTTCAAACTCTACTTATCGATGAAGATACGTCAGCGACTAACTTCATGATTCGTGACGAGCGTATGCAAGCGCTAGTGTCAAAAGGCGATGAGCCAATCACACCACTTGTCGACCGCATTGGTCAGCTTCGTGAAGAGATGGATATCTCTACCATTGTTGTAATGGGTGGCTCTGGTGATTACCTAGATGTCGCGAACACTGTGATTCAAATGCACGACTACCAAGCGGTAGATGTGACTGAAAAAGCAAAAGACGTGATTGCTCAGCACCCTACTCAGCGTACTAACGAATGTGAAACTGCTTTAGAAACGTTTGTACCGCGTTCATTGAACCGTGCTTCACTGATGAACATTCTGACTGACGGTAAATTCCGTGTTAATGCTAAAGGCAAAGAGTCACTGCGTTTTGGTAAAGAGTTTGCAGACCTTTCTGCGCTTGAGCAATTAGAATCACCGTCTGAAGTGAATGCGATCGGTTGGGCTTGGTTCCAATTCGCACAAACTCCAGGTTGGTCAAACAACCCTGCTAAAGAGTTTAACGCTATTTTAGAAAACGAATGGCACGCTAACATGCCTAACTACGGTGACCTAGCGAAACCAAGAACGTTAGATGTGATGGCTGCTCTGAACCGTATGCGTAAATCTCAGTTCAAGCCTTCGAACTGATTTCGTTAAATATCGGATTTATTGTGCTTCTAGGTTTTTGAAGTTTTAATCTTCTAATTTACTAAAGCTTCTAAGCCACTAAATAAGCAAATTAACCTTCTACGGCTCTCATTCTGAGGGCCGTAAATTTATCTAACCTCTTTTGACCTAACCTCTAGTGTCGTCAAAACTCTTGAACTTTATAAATTCATAAAACCAATCTTTACATCAATTACTTATCATCTTTTGTAATGAGAAAATTAAAGGCACTGTTTACCGCCATCTAATGCTGTCGATCCCTCAAAACATGACATAGCTTTTACAAAACCCTAGTGATATTCAGATAAAGTCCCGACTCGACAAGTGTAACCAAATGTAACAGACCCTTGAGGCTTCAATGAATCATAAACGCGTTAAGATGCGTGACCATAAAATCGAAGTGAACCTATTCAAAAACCGCGTAATCGTCGCGTTTTGTGGGATCTTGATGTTCACTCTTGTCTTAGTCGGCAATCTATACCGACTTCAAGTTGAAAATTTTAAAAGCTATCAAACTCGTGCCGATGGCAACAGAATCAAAGTATTACCTATCGCCCCTACTCGTGGACTTATTTACGACCGTAACGGCGTGTTGCTTGCAGAGAACAAGCTTGTCTTTGATCTAACCATGATTCCTGAGCAAACCGATGATGTCGATGCAATGCTCACCAAGCTAGACAAATATGTCCCCCGTGATGCAGAGCAGATCGCTCGTTTCAAAAAACGCTATCACAACACCCGCCGTTTTAAATCTGTGACTATTCTAGAGAACTTAACGGAGGAAGAGATCGCCAAGTTCTCCGTGCACCAGTACCAGTTCCCCGGCTTATCTATCGATACCAGCTTAAAGCGTTTTTACCCGAATGGTGAGGTGCTTACCCATGTTCTTGGTTACGTGGCGCACATCAATGATAGCGATCTCAGAAAGCTTGAAGAACAAGGGATAGAAGCGAATTATCAAGCTACAACAATCATAGGAAAACTGGGTGTTGAACGTTATTACGAAGATATTCTGCACGGCACCAAAGGTTATCAAGAAGTCGAAGTAAACAGCCGTGGGCGAATAGTCCGAACCATTGAGTACGTGCCGCCAGTAGCTGGTAAAGATATCGTGTTAAATATTGACCTTGAGCTGCAAAAATACGTCTTTGAGCAACTTGATCACCGAACTGGAAGCGCGGTTATTCTCGATCCGAAAGACAACAGCGTGTTGGCGATGGCATCAAGCCCGAGTTACGACCCTAACCTATTTGTCGACGGCATTTCGAGTAAGAACTACCAACGTTTATTGAATGATCCGGCTCACCCGTTGGTTAACCGCACCACTCTAGGCGTTTATCCTCCTGCCTCAACCGTTAAACCATTTATGGCTGTGGCAGGACTGCAAGAACATGTCATCTCTGAAGATACCATCCGTAACGACCATGGCGTTTGGAGAATTCCTGGCTCTAAACGAAACTCTAAATCGTGGCGTGACTGGAAACGTTGGGGTCACGGACCTGTCGATGTCACTCAAGCCATTGAAGAGTCGGTAGATTCATTCTTCTATCAAACCGCTTTCGATTTGGGTATTGACCGAATTTCAAGTTGGATGAACCGATTTGGATTTGGTGAACCGACAGGCATTGATATCTATGAAGAAAGTACCGCCAACATGCCGACTCGAGAATGGAAGATGATGCGTTATCGCACCCCTTGGTATCAGGGTGACACAGTTCCGATTGGTATTGGCCAAGGTTATTGGACATCGACACCTATGCAACTTGCTAAAGCAACGTCAGTATTGGTTAATCATGGTAAGGTGATGCCACCTCATATCTTAAGAGCCACCTTAGATCATGGTGAAGATTTCAGTACACAACAACTTGTCGAACCGGAGCCAATGCCCTCAATCACCGAAGTACCGGATAGAATTTGGGATGTGCCAATCAATGCGATGCGACTCGTAAACCACGGTAATCGAGGCAGCGGCAGACGTGCATTTAAGGGAACTGAATACACGAGCGGCGGTAAATCAGGAACTGCACAAGTCTTTGATCTTGCGAAAGACCAGGTCTACAACTCGAAGAAACTCGCTAGACACTTGCTTGACCATGCGCTTTACACGGCTTTCGCACCGTATGAACACCCTGAATATGTCGCAACTGTGGTTATTGAACACGGTAACGGTGGCTCAAAAGTTGGTGCGCCTTATATCCGTAAAGTACTCGACTATGCCTTTGAACATAAAAGTGGTGAGAGCAAAGATCACTCCTAACACCAATAACTTAAGTCGCTACAGCACATAACGTAGTTACCCAAAACATAACGTAATAACGACAAAGCCCCACTTGTGTCACTCACAATGTGGGGCTTTCTGTTTTAGGGTTCTAAGCAATTAGACAGCTAAAAATGCCTGTCGATTATGAGCTTCTTAATACATGCCATGCTTCACAGAGCGTCTGAAATTTTGCGGTGTTGCCTTCGTCTCTGTCCGGATGCCATCTCAATGCCAGTTGTCGCCAACGTTTTCTAATTTCATGGTGTGTCGCGTCTAAAGGTAACTCAAACAGGTTCAATGCTCGACTTCGATCCATATCGAGTTCATCACCACCCACATACTTTCTATACCGAGTCCAAAATTCGTTCAACAGCCTTTTGACTTCACCTTCATCCGCTTCATAGTTAACCCAATTAATGTAGTATTCTCGAAGTGGGTCTTGATGATCGATGCTGTGACTGCTTCCGTGATAACGACCATTCATCAATTCGATGTCCATCGCTTGGACTTGGAGCCAACCATCTGGGTGTAAGGTTTCTTGAAGCTGATAAAGCGCATTCATGATAAGGAAGTTCTTTTTAAACAACTCTTTCTCAGGCACAGCATCCAACACTGGCACAAACCCAAGATCGTTCAGATGAGCTGCCAATGTGTGTACTTTCCATCCGCTTGGCTTTTGCTTAAGCACTTCCATTATCGGCCAAAGCAATGGGTTTTCCATATGGCAATGAAAGTTTGCTCTCACATCTTGATAATTCGACATAGTTGACTCAGTTAGCTTCTCTGAATTAATGGATTTCTAGAACTGTGGATACTATAAGTAACCTGTTTCGCATCCGTTGCGTATCTTCTTTAATTGAAAGCGATTTTCTAAGATTTGTCGAGCTTAAGGACAAACAACTTTCTAACGTTTGGCTTAAAGGCACCTTTTATCGTCAAAACTGAGTACCATTTCGTTGAATACAACCGTTAGTAATAAAGCCGCAATTCTTTGGTACGGATACAAAAAAGGTCAGCGACTTAGCTGACCTTTCACATCTATCCCAATTTTAGGGACGAAGCATTGAACTGACTAGATAACGCCAAGCTCTCTTAGACGTTCCATTAGGTATTCGTTTGCTGTGTACTTTTCAGATAGCACTACTTCTGGTTTCGGGTGAAGGAATAGAGGCAAAGAGATACGAGACTTCTCTTGGCGTTCACCTGATGGGTTGATTACACGGTGAGTTGTCGATGGGAAGTAACCACCAGATGCTTCTTGAAGCATGTCACCGATGTTGATGATCATGTTACCGAAGTCACATGGAACATCTAGCCACTCGTCATTTTGAGCTTTAACTTGAAGGCCCGGCTCGCTTGCAGCAGGAAGAACCGTCAGTAAGTTGATGTCTTCGTGTGCCGCAGCGCGGATTGCACCTGGCTCTTCATCACCTTGCATTGGTGGGTAGTGAAGAACACGAAGCAGAGTCTGTTCACTGCCGTTGATCATTTCTGATAACGCAATAGAGAATTTCTCTTGTACTTCTTTAGGAGCATGAGCTTCAACCCAACCTAGCAGCTCTTGAGCAAAAGCATTCGCACGTTGGTAGTAATCTAGAATCTGTTCTTTCAGCTGCTCAGGGATTTGACCCCATGGGTATACGTGAAAGTACTCTTTGATGTCTTTTACAGTGTGACCCTTAGCAACTTCAGACACTGAAGGTGGAAAATATCCATCTTGTGTTTCAACATTAAAGTGGAAGTTCTCTTTTTCTTCAGAGATGAAGAATTGGTACCAGTTTTCGTAAATTGACTCAACAAGCTCTTTCGGGATTGGGTGGTTCTTAAGAACACCAAAACCAGTTTCACGTAGAGAGCGAACAAATTGTTCTGCTGCGTCGTCAGCAAGGTAATCGACAGTTTCCAGTTTCATGACTTTCTTTCTTGTTATGTAGTAATAGAGCGATTTTAAGGATCGCTTTGTTGTAAATCAAACTTTTGTGAAACTCTCGCAACCGTTTGTCTAGATACTGGGCGATAACGCCGGTTTTCAACAAATATGGTGATTAGAGCACAATTGAACACTGTTCATTATTGTGTAACTATACATGAAACTAATACAGGATCTGATGATGACAATTACGCCACTTGCTCAAAATAGACCATTACTGTCATTGACGACGCTGTATCTGATTGTGTTTCTATTTTCAGCGTTTGCTCCTTCTTCAAGAGCGGTATGGATTGCCGAAATTGTCCCAGCGCTTGCGATATTGGTCGGTATCTGGTGGTTATCAACAAAGCTCACCTTCACTAAGACAGCCTACGTTTTGATGTTTATCTGGCTGATTTTGCATACGATAGGCGCGAAATATACCTTTGCGGAAGTGCCGTTTGATTGGTTCAATAACATGATAGGTTCAGAACGGAATAACTTTGACCGTGTCGCGCATTTCTCTATTGGCCTTTATGCTTACCCACTCGCTGAGTACTTGATTCGTAAAAAACTGGCTCAACCGGTACTGGCATGTTTCTTTGCGCTATTTGCGATCATGAGTGTGGCTGCAGGTTATGAAATTATCGAGTGGTGGTATGCGGAGATTGCAGGTGGTGATGAAGGTATCGCGTTCCTTGGCTCACAAGGTGATATTTGGGATGCACAGAAAGATATGCTGTGTGATACGACGGGCGCAATTGTTTCGCTATTACTTCTTAAGCTTCAAGGGCGTGTCAGAGCTTACTGAGCTCAATTCTTTACTCTGAGTATCAAAAGCAACGTTGAAATGCCACACACAAACTGTGCTGTGGCATTTTTAGTTTCAACATTATTTTCTCGTTTATAATGATTGGTCGTTTCATCGTGACGGGTTATTTCATCGTTACCTTGCCACCAACAAACTTGTAGGCTGGCGTACCTCGAACCAAAGTGTCTCGCGCAAATTCAATCCCGCATTCAGGGCACACACATGGTTTTGTCGTGAAATCTTCAACGATACGCTCCTTAAAACATTTCACGAGTGCACCTTTGCCACCTTTCCGATACTTAAAAAGCTGCGTTTTACATTTGGCACAGAAAATCTGAACCGTCTTGGTCGGTTGTTTCTTGTTTGGTTTAGCCATAGAAGTTAATGATTGAACTCTTTATTTCTTAAGTTTAGGGGCGACAAGAACCAAGCTTATCCCTAGAAGTATAACGGTTGATGAGACTATAAATTGCATGGTGACAAGTTCAGATAACAATAATACACCACCAAGTGTTGCGATAACTGGAACAGAAAGCTGTGCAATAGACGCCACCACCGTATTCAGTTTTTTCACTACGTAATACCACAAACTATAACCGATACCAGAAGCCACAGAGCCCGATATAATCGCGTAAATCAAACCTTTCTCAGTGATAGACACTTGCGTTAACGCATTAGGTATCAAAACTAATAAGCTCAATGCCACAAGGATAACTAGCGAACTGAATCCAAAGTTAGCGGTGGTCGATTGCAGTGCGTTTGACGATTTCTTTCCTGCCAATGTGTAAATGCCCCACCCAATTCCGGCCAGAGACATCAAGATGATAGAAACTAAGTCGGGTGCCTGTGCCGATTCCGTTGGCATTAACAAGTAAACAAGCCCTGCCACAGACAACAAACACCCGCACCACTCAATAAGTGACATTCTGTTGCCAGAAAGCAAGTGCGCGGCAATCATCGTAAATTGCACTGCGACAAACAACACCAGAGCACCAAGACCTGCGCCGAGCTCTAAGTAAGCAAACGAGAAACCAAACATATACACGAGCAGTGACAGTATTGACGTGAATTGAAACTGTGATTTTAACCTTGTGTATAGCGATGTGTTGTTTGTTAACACACGTCTAGCTTTAGATTGGGAAGACAAAGTTAATAAAATCAGAAGCGTAAGCGCACCAGATAAGATGCGAACGATCGAAAAGCTCAAAGGATCGATCGTTTGATCCATTAAGGCCCAGCGACACAAAACTGAATTCGCAGCAAATGCCACCAGCGTAATAAATGTAACCATCAGAGTTTGCATCGTTTTTCCTAAATGAGTTATTTGGTCCTAATTGAGTTTTCTTGGATTTCAATCAACGTCAGGCTTCACCCAAACTTGGCTAAAGTCGAACCAACCTAATGCATTACATTTCGCGTTTTGCAACGTACCACATTGATCTTTATTGACGCCTAACCAGCAATGGAACATCGGGAGCAATTGATTGCTTTGGACTAGTTGTTTACCTAACTGTCTTGCTGGGAATTGCTCGAATTCACCAGAACGCCAACGGTCAATCATGTGACACCATTGGTCGAAGTCTTCTGCCGGGCTAGATTCATCAAGAAAACTGTAGTCCATTAGCCAACCGGCTAAAGCGTCGTCTCTGTTATTAGCGATACCCATAGGGTTAATCCAAATATCGACATCATCAGCGTGTGGAGGATCGGTTTCGTAACCGTAAAGATCAACATCGACGTTGTATTGCTTCAGCATCGTGACAATCGCCTTGGCAAGCGTTGGAAACATTGGATGTTGGCATTGATACGCCAATCTTATCGTTGGTTTGGAATTTGCTGGTGGACAAACGGGCACTTTTAACTTTATGTCATACCAACCGGGTTTTATCCCATAAGCGTGTAA
>NZ_JBFRTQ010000057.1:0-1113 GCF_041474195.1 Vibrio sp. 10N.222.52.C3
ATACCAATTAAAGTAAAAATGTGATCTAATTAAGATTGATGAATTATTGTGAAATTTAGCCATGGATAGCCTTAATAACACTGACTTCAAAAAGCTTGCGAGCCAGCAAAAAACCATTCAGATGAAGATGCGTTTACTTGCGCTCGCACACTTTAAAGACGGCCTCTCTCGTACACAAATTGCAAAATCTCTCAAAGTCAGTCGAACCAGTGTCAATAAATGGGTTCGGATTTTTTTTGAAGAAGGCCTAGAAGGACTTCAAGAAAAACCTCGGACTGGTAGGCCTGCATACCTCACCGATGAGCAGCGGGCTCAACTCAGTGCCTTCATAAAAAAAGAAGCTGAATCACCTTCTGGTGGCCGCCTTGTTGGAAGCGATATACATGACTACATCGTTAAACACTTTGACAAGCACTACCACCCTAATTCCATCTATTATCTCCTCGACCACATGGGTTTTTCTTGGATAACTTCTCGTTCCAAACACCCTAAACAATCACAGCAAATACAGGACGATTTTAAAAAAATTCCAAATCGAAACGATCCTTAAGATCCCCGGCCATATTGGGCTAGAGAGTGTTGATGTCTGGTTTCAAGACGAAGCTAGGTTTGGTCAGCAGAACACAACAACACGTCTTTGGGCTACTCGTGGAACGAGACCTCGCGTAGTAAAACAGCAGCAATTTGAATACGCTTATTTGTTTGGCTCAGTGTGCCCATCGAGAGGGATTGGTGAGGCAATGGTCGTCCCTTGGGTTAACAAAGACATCATGATAAACCATCTAGAGCAGATATCTAAAGTCACAGAAAAAGACCGTCATTCAGTGGTAATAATGGATGGCGCAGGATGGCATACCGATGATATTGCTAACCCATTTGATAATGTCAGTATTATCAAATTGCCGCCATACTCACCAGAGCTTAACCCTATAGAGCAAGTGTGGAGTTGGTTAAGGCAACACTATCTAGCAAACCAAAACTTCATTGATTATAACGATATTGTTTCGAAGGTCTGTAGCGCTTGGAATGGATTTCTTGAGTGCAAAGATCGCGTCACAAAAATGTGTACAAGAGATTGGATTGACCTGATCAGTTAATTTTCCGGATTGGTAT
>NZ_JBFRTQ010000057.1:1855-12249 GCF_041474195.1 Vibrio sp. 10N.222.52.C3
TTTCCGGATTGGTATTATATACCATCGAGTTTCTTCCGATTGTTTTCCACTTAATTTTTCTTCAACCTTGGCGGTCACTTTGATTACACTCTGTAAACCATCCCAACGATATCCTTTGCCTAACCAGCTTCTATCAATGATTAATTGCTCGCAATGACGTGTTTCAATGCGTCCATGACCAGCACTTACTTCACTGAACTCATCATACGTGTCAGAAGTCGTGCCCTCTCGCATCGATTTGTGCCACCAAGCTTCAAGCTCTGCTTTCATCCCTGAGTGATTGCCTTTTAAGGCTAAGACGTAATCCGCTTTACCTTTCACAATCTGTTTAGCGATGTCTTTTTGACATCCCATTGCGTCCAACGTGATGATGCAGTTCTCAATATCAAGCAGTGTGAGTAACCTTGGGATAGCGGATACCTCGTTGCTCTTCTCATCAACCGCGACTTGCCCGAGAACGAGCTGATGTTGACTACTCCAAGCGCTGACCGCATGGAGTGGATTTCGCCTCTCACGTGTATCGAAAGAACGTCTAGCGGTTTTACCATCGATGGCAATGACATCACTCCCAGTAGACTCAATAAGACAGCTCATCCAACTTTGAAACGCTGTCTCAATTTCTTCTGGCTTAAGACGGCATATAACGCGAGCGATGGTATCGTGACGTGGAATACCATATTCGAAAGGACGATAACGCCGGAGCCAATCTAGGCGATGAGTGCCAAAATCTTCAATCTGCTCCCAGCCTTCGGCTCCTGATAGAACAGCACTGACGGCTAAAAGGATAATATCGAGAAGCTCATGTCGCTTGCATCGGTCAATACGTGGATCTTCAATGGCTTGAAAATGCTGGAGAAAAGAATCGGTCATGCTTAAAACGTTACAATAGATAATTAGTAGCTGATCTGATCACCAGTTTGCTGAAAAGTTCCCATTTTATAATGATCTTGCCGTGAGACACCTCGGAGAAATAATTATTGCTTTTGATATGGTTGATTGTCAGTATTAGAGCCGAATCTTCTTGTAAACACATAGAGGGTTTATCAATGAAAAATCAAATCGTACTTTTAGATTCACTGGCTCAGTTCGAGCAAATTCAAGATTCAAATCTAGCTGAAGTTACAGCTGACTCTCAACTATCAACCGTACCCACTTTAGAGACTGTTCGTTTAGGACTTTTGTATAAGATTTTTGTATCTAGCGTTGGTGAAGTAACCATCCTCAAATGCTCCGCAGTTTCAAAAAATGGCTCAACCGATCTTCGCGGTAATGAAACTAACTGGAATGACTTTGCGTTAATCTGTGAACAGGTCACTATGGCTCAACTACCAGTAGTATTTGAACTGCCAAAATCGGTCACTGACAATATCAAATCCGCCAACGATTTATGCTTGTTTTCTCAGCTATGGATAGAAGCTAATGAAGCCTATCAAGTTCTGGTGGCTGATGGTGTCGATAACCAGAAAGCACATGAGATTGTTGAAATAGCACTGGACGAGCAAATAGACGCGATGGGGCAGTCGTTACCAGACCAGTACAACGAGTGGTTAGTTCAGTGTGCTTGAGTTGATTCTTTAAAGTATACCGACTCATACTCGATATGGTGAAGCGTGTATGAGTGCGTATTTCGGTGATTTCAAAAGTGCTGACTGAATTCATGATTGATCTCGCTGCGGCAATGGCCAGGGATGATTATGAAACTCGACGTAAAAGACAGGCACAAGGAATACAGAAAGCAAAAGCTTTGGGTAAATATCAAGGAAGAAAACCAGACCTCCAACTGAGAGAAAATGTGGCTCTTTTACTTAGTGAGGGTAAAAGCTGGTCTCAAATTCAACACCTTTTAGGCTGTAGTCGGTCAACGATCGCAAAGGTCAAAAAGCTGGAGCAGTCCGATAAGGACGTTACTTTGTAATAAAGAAGGATATGAACTGGGTTTTTCCCATAAAAATAATAAGTTACGCTTTTAGCGTACAATATTTTCCGAATCGTCGTGTGACCCCTACTTCCTTATAGGTAAGCGCGTCATAAACCCCGCATTCTAACCGCCTAGCACGAATAATAAGATCAAGTCTCCAATCATGAGGAGGTTTTGAAATGGGAAAGCGACGCACCAATCAAGAATGGCAAACGCTTATCGAACAATCTGAATCGAGTTCATTATCTACACTTGCATTTTGTAAGCTCAATGAACTCAATCCCTCAACGTTCTATGCCAAGCGCCAGCAACTCAAATCACTGGCGCATCTCTAGGCTTTGTTCGGGCAGAAGTCGTCGAAAAGACGACAAAGTATCAAGCTCGAATAGCCACGGCTAACATGACTCTTCTCATCAATGATGTTGAGCTGAGTATTCCCCAAGGTACACCAGCGGCTATCTGGGAGAGCTCATCGGTGTGGTGAGGCCTCTTGAGGATCGTTCAAGTAGCTAAACGATCGGCATTAAGCTCAATGCTGGGCTTTTTCGAAACAATTGCAAAGCAATATTAGCTAACGTGAGCTACTGCGTCGCGAACTAATGCACCTAGTTCGTCCCACTTGCCTTCATCCATTAGCTTGGTTGGAACCATCCAAGTACCGCCACATGCAAGAACTGCAGGAATGTCTAGGTACTCGTCAACGTTCTTAAGGCTAACGCCGCCAGTAGGCATGAAGCTTACTGGGTAAACAGCAGTTAGCGCTTTAAGCATTGGAACGCCACCTGATGGTTCAGCTGGGAAGAATTTAAGAGTACGAAGGCCCATTTCCATTGCTTGCTCAACTAGGCTTGGATTGTTAACGCCAGGTACGATAGCAACGCCTTTGTCTAGGCAGTACTGAACTGTACGTGGGTTGAAGCCAGGGCTTACGATGAAGTCAACGCCAGCGTCGATAGAAGCATCAACTTGCTCGTTAGTAAGAACCGTACCAGAACCGATCAGCATTTCTGGGAATTCTTTACGCATAACGCGGATAGCTTCAACTGCATACTCAGTACGTAGAGTGATTTCAGCACAAGGCATGCCGTTTTCAACAAGAGCGCGACCTAGTGGAATTGCATCTTCAACGCGGTTGATAGCAATTACTGGAATCACTTTAAGACTTGCTAGTTTTTCGTTCAAAGTTGTCATGTTTTTTCTCATCGAAATAATGTGTGAGTCTGTGTTAGCAGGACAATTTATAGAGACAGCTCAGGCATTGCTTCAGCAGGGATGATAGCACCCGCGTACTGAATTACTGCACCTGCAACAGTGTGACCGCTAGCCGCTGATTCAACAGCTGTGCCGCCACATAGACGTTTCGCTAGGAAACCTGCACTGAAAGAGTCGCCAGCTGCAGTCGTATCAACGATGTTGTCGATCTGGTTAGCTGAAACGTAGTTTGCGCTTTCGCCTTCAACTACTAGACACTCTTTACCGCCACGCTTGATAACAAGCTCTTTAACGCCAGCGTTAGTTGTACGCTCGATGCATTGCTCAACGTTCTCGTCACCGTATAGGTCTTGCTCATCGTCGAAAGTCAGAAACGCTGTATCTGTGAAGTTCAACATCTTCAGGTACCACTTTTGAGCTTCTTCTTGGCTAGCCCATAATTTTGGACGGTAGTTGTTGTCGAAGAATACTTTGCCTTCGAAGTTCTCAAGGAACTTGAATAGCTCGTTGCGACCGTTTTGAGTCAAAATAGCTAGAGTGATACCACTTAGGTAAACAGCATCGTAGCCACTTAGTGTATCAACAAGAGAAGCTGACTCAGCTTGATCAAACATGAACTTCGCTGCAGCGTCGTTGCGCCAGTAGTGGAAGCTACGCTCGCCTGCGTCATCTGTTTCGATAAAGTACAATCCAGATTGTTTATTAGGGTTTCGAGAAACGAGACTTGTATCTATTCCCTCGGACTGCCAGTGACTAAGCATATTAGCGCTGAAAGGATCATTGCCGATAGCTGTAACATAGCTCGTTTTGATCTGGGTATTATTGGTTAGTCGTGTGAGGTAGAGGGCAGTGTTTATGGTGTCGCCACCGTAGGACTGTTTAAGAAGTTCACCGCATTGTTGTAGTTCAACCATTGATTCACCGATAACGGCAATTTTTAACGTCATATTTTACCTTAATTGATGCGATAAGCCGGGCAGCAAAGCCCCTGATAGTAAGTGGTGGTAGGGGCTTTGATTTTGCTTTATTGGGTCATTACGATTTCATTCGTTTAATCGCGAGTTCTAGCCCTCTTATTTCAGCAAGGCCTTTCAGTCGACCAATGCAGGAGTAACCAGGGTTGGTTTCCTTGTTAAGGTCGTCAATCATTTGGTGTCCATGATCGGGACGCATTGGAATGAGGCGGGTATCCCCTGTCGCTGCCCGTTTTTTCTCGACTGCAACAAGAGCATTAACGACGTTGAACATATCTACGTCTCCCTCTAAGTGAGCCGCTTCGTGGAAATTCTTGGGGTTATCTTCACGTTGGGTTGAACGAAGGTGAGTGAAGTATATTCTGTCCCCAAAGGTTTCAATCATTTTTACTAGGTCGTTATCACCTCGTACCCCATACGAGCCAGTGCACATTGTGATTCCATTCATCTTGCTAGGAACGGCTTTCGTTAGCGCCTCGATGTCTTCGATAGTTGAAACAATCCTTGGTAAGCCAAGGATTGGGCGTGGTGGATCGTCTGGATGAACAGCAAGCTTTAGGCCGAATGACTCACAGGTGGGCATCAGCTCTTGTAGGAATAAAACCATATGTTCACGCAGTTTGTTCTTGTCTATGCCGCGATAGGTATCAAGTCGAGCCTGAAACTCTTCTAAAGTGTAGCCTTCTTCCGCGCCTGGTAGTCCTGCGATGATGTTCGATGTTAAGCGGGCGATATCATCCACACCCATATCTTCAAAACGATCTAGAGCTTCTTGTTTCTCTAAGTCGCTATATTCACTTTCCGCACCGGGTCTTTTTAGTATGTAAAGTTCAAACGCAGCAAACTCGGTTTGGTCGAAGCGCAAGGCTTTGGAGCCATCAGGAAGTTCAAATTCGAGATCCGTTCGGGTCCAATCTAAAACGGGCATGAAATTGTAGCAGACAGTATCGATACCACACTTTGCAAGGTTGATGAGGGACTGCTTATAGTTTTCTATCCACGTAAGATACTTTCCTGTTCGAGTTTTAATTTCTTCGTGTACAGGAACGCTTTCGACTACCGACCATGTAAAGCCGTTTTTCTCTAGAAGCGTTTTTCTATTCATTATTTCTTCAACACTCCACACTTCACCGTTAGGAATTTGGTGTAGGGCAGTAACAATGCCAGTAGCACCAGCCTGCTTAATGTCAGTTAGTGAAACGGGGTCGTTTGGTCCGTACCAGCGCCAAGTTTGTTCCATGTTATCTCCTAATTGCAATATTGGAATACCATTGTATGGTGGTAACTTACATTTTAATCGTATTTCCGCCAACAATATTGTCAATTGGTTTACCAAAATAGTGATCAACATCAAGAGTGTGAGTTTGAGAGTGCCTTTTTACTTGCCTTGTTGGGGGGAAAGTAAAAGAATACCAACATGCAACCTGAGTAGGTTATTTTAAACATTGGTGTGCCAAAGCGCATCGGTTATTCGGAGCTATAAAATGAACATATCTAAAATGGATGAATACCCAGAGCAACTTGAGCGACTAGATATCGACAGAAACGGTCTAAGTACGCGCATTGTTCATCTTGGCTTTGGCGCATTTCATAGGGCGCATCAGGCGTTATACACAAATGAGATGCTAGGCAAGACACAATCTGATTGGGGCGTGTGCGAGATTAATCTTTTTGGTGGCGAGGAACTAATAGCGAACTTGAGAAAACAAGATCATCTATTTACTGTAGCCGAAAAGGGAAAGAATGGAACGACACTAAAACAGATAAAGTGTGTCACCGAATCGCTTCAACCTGCTTTAGATGGGGTAGATGCAATACTAGAAAAAATGGCCGAACCACAAGTCGCTATTGTGTCCATGACAATCACTGAAAAGGGGTATTGTACTGATCCATCGACAGGCACTTTGGATAAGTCAAATCCGCTCGTTGTTGCAGATATGAATAATCCATCTTCACCTGTCTCGGCACTCGGAGTGATTACACGTGCACTATCGATTAGAAAGGAGCGTGGCCTGCAACCGTTCACGGTTATGTCGTGTGATAACGTTCAAGAGAATGGACATGTTGCAAAGTCTGCCATTATTGAATTTGCCACTCTTCAAGATGTCGAGTTAGGTTCGTGGATAGAGCAAAATGTCACTTTTCCGTGCACCATGGTTGATCGCATTGTGCCAGCGGCCACTACAGAAACATTAGCTGAAATATCTACTATATTGGGTTGCGATGACCCTTGCGCAATCGCATGTGAACCTTTTCGTCAGTGGGTTATTGAAGACAAATTTGTAGCAGGCCGTCCAGAGTGGGATGTGGCTGGGGCGCAATTTGTTGAGGACGTCGTGCCATACGAGGAGATGAAGTTGCGTATGTTGAATGGTACACACAGCTTCTTAGCGTACCTTGGCTACCTTGGTGGCTATGATCATATCTCCGATACAATGACAAACCCTGGTTATAGAAAGGCTGCATTCGATATGATGATGAAAGCGCAAGCTCCGTCTTTGAATATGCCAGAAGGGACAGGTCTTGAAGGGTATGCAAGATTATTGATTGAAAGATTTACCAACCCGAGTTTAAAGCATCGTACATGGCAGATAGCAATGGATGGTAGTCAGAAAATACCTCAGCGTATGGGCGGTAGTTTGAAATACCACCTAGAGACAGGTAGTGATTTCAAATGGTTGGCGTTGGGAATTGCGGGTTGGATGCGCTACGTGTCGGGTGTTGATGATTTGGGAGAAGGTATTGATGTTCAAGATCCTATGGCGAAAGAGCTACAAACTATTTGCGATAAGCATGGGAAGTCTGCATCTGTTGTGCCAGAACTGTTGGGATTGACTTCGATATTTGATCCAGAAATTGGTTCTAATCCCCGCGTGATTGAAGCGGTAAGTGCTGCATATCAGTCTTTAGTGGATATTGGTGCGAAAGCGTCTGTAGAGGGTTTATAGGGGATAGTATGAAGACTTTTATGTGTGAAGATTTCCTATTAACGAATGAAACTTCAAAGCGGTTGTATCATGAGGTTGCATCACAGCAACCAATCTTTGACTATCACTGTCATCTTAATCCAGCAGATATCGCTCAAGACCGACGTTTTGACAATATGAGTCAGATTTGGCTAGAGGGAGATCACTACAAATGGCGCGCGATGCGAACGGCGGGAATCTCAGAGGATTTAATTACGGGTAAATCCTCGTCTGATTTAGACCGATTTCAGGCGTGGGCAAAAACTGTACCTCAAACCTTGGGTAATCCGCTATACCACTGGACACACCTCGAATTACGTCGTCCATTTGGGGTGCACAATACCCTCCTTAGTCCAGACACTGCCGATGATGTTTGGCATCATTGTAATGAATTATTGGCAACACCAGAGTTCAGCGCACGTGGGATAATGAAGCAAATGAACGTGGTGATGGCTGGTACGACCGATGATCCTGTTGATTCACTAGAGCATCACCGAGCAATTGCTGAAGACAAGTCATTTGATGTGCAAGTATTGCCAAGTTGGCGCCCTGATAAAGCCTTTAAAATTGAACTTGATACGTTTGTTGATTACATGCAAATGCTTGGGAGAGTAGCGGATATAGAGATCCGTCGATTTGATGATCTTCTGATGGCACTGGATAAGCGTTTGCTTCATTTTGCAGAGCATGGCTGTCGTGCGGCTGATCATGGCATTGAAGTCGTCCGTTACGCGCCTATTCCGGTGGAGTCGGATTTGGATGCCTTGCTTTCACGCCGTTTAAGTGGGGAGACTCTTAGCGAATTTGAGAGTGCGCAATTCTCTACGGCTGTACAAGTGTGGCTTGGTAAGCGCTATGCCAATTTGGGTTGGGTTATGCAATTGCACATTGGTGCACAGCGCAACAACAATACCCGGATGTTCCGATTACTTGGTGCTGACTCGGGTTTTGACTCTATTGGTGATACGTCGTTTGCTTTTGAATTGGCGCACCTAATGGATGAGATGGATAAGAGCGATGAATTGCCACGGACGATTCTGTACTGCCTTAACCCTCGTGATAACGAGATGATGGCGACCATGATAGGTAACTTCCAAGGTGGCGGTATTGCTGGAAAGGTTCAGTTTGGATCTGGCTGGTGGTTTAACGATCAGAAAGACGGTATGCAGCGTCAAATGGAGCAGTTATCTCAGTTAGGTTTATTGAGTCACTTTGTGGGTATGCTGACCGATTCGAGAAGCTTTCTTTCCTACACGCGACATGAGTACTTTCGCCGGATCTTATGTGACATGATAGGTCGCTGGGCTGAAAACGGTGAGGTGCCAAACGATATGTCTCTGCTTGGTCCTATGGTCGAAGGTATTTGTTTCGGCAATGCCAAGCGCTATTTTGCATAACAACTGAGAGTTTAGGGGGGATTCTCGCTTCAAGGATAAACCCAAGTGTGTATATGCGATAAGTACCGCGATTTTCGAGTCGCGGTTAAAAGTAACCCCAACGAACGCAACATTGAGTCGTTGATTTATCGGTTGGGAGCCCTGACAAAAGGGTAGCTTATCTAAGAATTCAAATAAGGCACTTAGATGTTAATGAGTGATCCAATAATTTTCGCGCAGAGTGTTGGTGGGGTTGCGTTCGTATGTGGTATTCTGGCCTTTCTGCAGAGAGAAGACCTCAAATTTCGCTACGGTATGGTGATCTTCTGCTCGATAATGGCGGTGCATTTTTTCATGATGGACGCCATGGTCGCGGCTGTAGGGGTAAGTCTCAACGCGATACGTGCATTTGTTTCAATCAAGACACAATCTCGCTGGGTTATGTGGGTGTGTGGTTGCTCTTTGATAGCGATGATGGTTCCACATGTAAGAACTCCAATAGAGATATTGCCCATTATAGGGTCGGTTGCAGGGACGTGGGCCTTATTCTCTTTGAAGGGAATTAAAATGCGAAGTGTCATTCTTTTTAACTCCTGTTGTTGGTTCATGCATAATGTTTGGTTGGGTTCAATCGGCGGGAGCTTGGTCGAGGGTGCCTTCATCGTTACTAACCTAATGACGATCTATAAGTTGCGGTGTAATACCGGAGCAGAGAGTTCTGCGTACTAATGTCTATTGACAAGAAACGTACCAATAGTCATGCAATTTACCAACTAATATTTAAATAACTCCCTCTGCATCTGTATTTACATCCCTTTCACTCCTAAATTCCTCTGCTGTTATAGAAAATAACGCATATTCGATCGCTTGTATTTGTTGGTTGGTTACTTGTAGGGGCAAGGTTGGAATCTACGTCATGATGGTCATAAAATAAGTGTGGATGTTCATGTGATCTAGCAAAGAATTGGTATATAACTTAAGTTCTCTCTGCTACAATTTTGTGAGTTAACTATATGCGACTAGGATGTTGGTATGCCAGAGAAAGGTAGGCGGTATCTCTCCATTGGTAGAGATCTGAGAAAAAAGCTAGAAATGGGGGAGTACGCAGTAGGGGAACGATTACCGACTGAACGTGACATCGCAACTAAGTACAATGTTAGTCGTACGGTGATTCGTGAGGCTATCATAATGCTAGAGCTTGAGGGGTTGGTTGAAGTTAGAAAAGGCTCGGGAGTCTATGTAATGAAGCTGCCAGCAACACCGACTTTAATCGGTGGTCATCAACAATCTATCAGTGGTCAAGGGGCTGGGCCGATGATTGATTTGAATGGTGATATCGGCCCATTTGAGATGCTACAGGGTCGTCAATTACTAGAAAGTCACATTGCAGGCTTTGCTGCTCAAAACATCACTAAAGCCGAAATTAGTGAGATGAGAAGAATTTTAGCGGAGGAGCGGGCTCAAGTGCTTGCCGATAATCCGAGTCATGATACTGATAAGCAGTTTCATATCGCGATTGCACGAGCAACCAAGAACGGATTGCTTATAGAGGTCATGGAGGCCATCTGGTCTCGACGTGAGAGCAGTAAAATGTGGGCCCAGTTGCATGCCGATGTAGATAGCCAAAAATATCGAATGATGTGGGTAGAGGAACACGCAGCCATTCTTAATGCTCTGTTGAGAAAAAACCCAGAAGAGGCAAAGCTCGCGATGTGGAAGCACTTGGATAGTGTGAAGCAAACGCTAATGAAGTTTTCAGATATAGATGATGACTCTTTTGATGGTTTTCTATTTGATAGTTACCAATTAGAAGTGAATTCGTAGGCTTTAATCTAAGGTTATGCTTCCTCCGTGATTGCCTACTAAAAGTATAGCAACACTTAAGGGGGGTATTACCAGAGAGACAAGAACGAAGTTACCCAAGAGCAGTAATCGAGTAGGAGGAGGC
>NZ_JBFRTQ010000058.1:0-27680 GCF_041474195.1 Vibrio sp. 10N.222.52.C3
TGAGCCTTCTGGATTAAACACACCGTTTGGTTGAAAAGCAGCGACGTCGTTATCGTCAACATCGGTGATCGTTAGTGTCCCAGAAGTAATTAAGTTGTTGCTCTCTTGGTCAACATTAACATCCTCAGTCACTTCACCAGTGTCTGAATCACCTTCACCTA
The DNA here is from genome assembly GCF_041474195.1 of Vibrio sp. 10N.222.52.C3. NCBI lineage: Bacteria > Pseudomonadati > Pseudomonadota > Gammaproteobacteria > Vibrionales > Vibrionaceae > Vibrio > Vibrio sp. 10N.222.52.C3. The sequence goes on from NZ_JBFRTQ010000058.1 coordinate 162, forward strand.
CGGTTATATCAGATGGGTCATCGGCACCGTTAATAGTGATGATCACCTCACTCGTAGTACCGTCACTTGCTGTCACAGTATAAACTTCAGTAACGAACTCATCGTCATCCAAGTACTGAACGTCATCGTTGTTAACTACGTAAGTCCAAGCACCATCAGGGTCGATGCTCAATACACCTAGCTGTGATTCGTTTGTTGAACCTACGAGGTTAAACTCACCGTCAGCTGAAAAAGTAGGAGTGTCGCTGTCTACATCTGTAATCACAATCTGACCGGATGTCACTAATTGATTGGTGATTTCATCTACATCAATGTCCTCAGTCACACTGCCCGAGTCATCAGTAGCCACAGCTACATCATCAGTACCAATTATCGTTACTGTAATGACTTGTTCGCCTCCATCGGAGGTTTGTACTGTCGTCGAGTCTTGAATTTGCTCACCATCCGCAAGCTCATCATAAGGACTGTTGGCCACGAAGGTCCAAGTACCATCTTCGTTTACAACAAAAGTACCGAGATCATTATCCCCAGCGACCTCTTTAACAATAAAGGTAACGTCTGGGTCTTCACTCGTTAAAGCGCCCCCAGTTTCAATAGGTTCATCCTGCTCAAACTCAATAACATTAGTTTCACCTGAAATAAGCGCAAAGGCGATAATATCAAAAAGAGCAAGACTTTGAGTTTCCGACAGACCTTGAGACTCAAACCCGTCAGTTTCAAAATTTGTGGCAGCTTGAGTTTCAGCCCCAGTACGTTCAATCCTACCGCTGTTGGTCAAACTAGAACCTTCCTCACCAGCGGCAGTATCAAACTCATCTCCTAGTTCCGTTGGATCAAATCCCTCTTCAATAGCACGCTGAACCTGAGCGATCGCGTCATCAGTATCTAGCAGATTTTGTTGGCCCTGGTTATCTACAAAACGTGCAGAAACACTTGGTAAACTCTCTTCACTAGTATCAAAACTGATAATTACGTCGCTAGCGGCTGGTTGTTCGCCCGGAGACAAACGTCTAACCTGGCCTTGAGCGTCGAGCACTACACTCCCGCTAGCAAGACCTAGTATATTTAGGTTGATATTTCCCATATCCATATTCCCACTTCTGCCCAGAACACGCCAAACGCGGATTCAATCCCACTCTGCGCTGTGGCTATTTCCTACAATAAATTTAGTAGTGGTACTATTGATAATCAACTCACTAAAGTAGTTCAGATAAAGCACTTTGAAAATTAGTCAATAGCAATAGCGACTTACATTCAAAAAAAAAAACCAACAAACTTAGCAATTTCTAGCAGATGTCCTAAGCTTCGTTTAATACCCTTCTCAATTAAGTAGTTAAACGCTAGTTGGGAGGAGGCGGGAGCTTTTAAAAGTAGAAGGAGACCTACTTTGAGACTGTTTAAATTACCCATCATCTGTTGCTTAGCTATTGCAACCCCACTCTCTGCTCAGACTTTAGAACAGGCTGTTGCCATTACCTTGGCGACGAATCCTGAGATAAAAAGTATTTTTAATGAGTTTGTGAGTGTACAAAAACGAAACGATGCCGCAGGTGGTGCTTATAGGCCGAGTATCGACCTTGATGCTGGTATTGGTTACGAAGGCATAAACCCTGCACCAAATAACGGCCCCGATACGGATCTAACACGAAAGGAAGCGACGATTTCCCTCACTCAATTGCTGTGGGATGGTTCCGCGACGCTGAACGACATTGATCGTACCGCCGCAGAAGCAGAGTCGGTACGTTTGCAATTGATCGCGGATGCCGAAGACAAAGCGCTGGAGGTAACACAAATCTATCTAGATGCAGTGAAAGCCACTGAAGTGCTGGCACTGTCAGAAAGTAATCTTTCAATACACAAGAAAATCTATAAAGACATAAAGAAACGAGCGAATTCAGGCATAGGTTCGACAGCTGATGTATCGCAGGTAGAAGCTAGGATTGCGAAGGCTCATGGTAATTTGTTGGCCGCACAGAATAATTTGATCGATACCCACACCCAGTTTAGACGAGTGGTGGGTCAAGAACCCCTAGGCTTAATTTACCCAAGAGCCGATATTTCTAAAATTCCTTTGTCGTTAACTGACGCCATTGTTGATGCATTAGACCAACACCCAGTGATCAAAGTTGCAAACGCAGATGTCGATTCAGCCCACTTCCAATACAAACAATCAAAGGGCGTGAACTACCCTACCTTCTCCATCGAGGCTTCTCAGTCGTGGCGTGATGATGCAGGTGGCGATGAAGGCTCAAGTCAAGAGACCCTCGCGATGCTACGCATGCGATATAACCTCTACAACGGTGGTACCGATAGTGCTAATTCAGAAGCTGCAGCTTACCAACTCAATAAAGCAAAAGATCTAAGAGATCGTGCTTATCGACAAGTTGAAGAAGGCCTTCGCCTCTCTTGGAGTGCATTGGATCTGACGTTGCAACAAAAGAACTTCTTGTCTGATCACGTGGATTCGGCGTCAGAAACCGTTATCGCTTATGAGAAACAATATCGAATCGGTAAACGTACGCTACTGGATCTGCTTAACACTGAAAACGAATTGTTTGAAGCCCGCAAAGATTACTTAGATGCGCATTACTCTGAACAGTACGCTAAATACCGTGTAATGAACGCGACAGGCTCTCTATTGAACGCTCTACTGGTCGACATTCCAGACGAGTGGACAACGGCAGTGGAGTATTAATGATGAAAATACCTTACTTATTACTTCCCGTGTTAACGATGACTTTATTTGCCTGTTCAAACCAGCAGGAAGAGGCTTATATCGAGACACCTGAAGCAGAACAGATTGCAGACCTGCAAGACGATGATAGAGATGGTGTGGTGAACGCTCGTGATATCTGTCCAGGTACGCCTGAGACATCACAAGTCGACAATGATGGTTGTGGAGAAACGATTCTTGCGGAAGAAGTCAGACAACTAAAAATACTCTTTGCTCATGACTCATTTGAAGTGAACCCGATCTTCTCAGACCAGATCAGCACGATGGCAGAGTTTCTTGAAACCTACAAAAGTGCCTCGATTGAAATACAAGGCTATGCGAGTAAAGTGGGTTCTAACGAGTACAACTTAGACCTATCAAAAAAACGAGCAAACAATGTTCAAGACGAGTTACTGTCGAATGGTATCGAACCAGAGCGAGTGCGAATTATCGGCTATGGTGAAGAGCGCCTAGAAAGCGATGGCGACGACCCTACTTCACACGCATTGAACCGTAAGGTAACAGCAACGGTTGTCGGGCTGAATGAGCAGATCGTCGAGGAGTGGACCATATTTACCACGCTAGAAAAATAACATGACACTGTCACTCTGGTCATCCAAAACGATCCGCAATTCATGCCGATCAAAATAATGAGTTGAATCTAGGAGTTTTAGATCATCAATAACTAACCAAACTAAAAATACTAGCAGTTAGGATCAATAAAGCCGAGATAGGAAACCCTATCACGGCTTTTTTGTTCTTTGCTGTCACATGAATCGGGGAGGATGATTCTGTGACTCGTCTTGCTACTCAGAAGTTAGCTTGTTAATCAGTGAATAGGCTCGCCGTTAAACGAGCCTACCCGCTGATTATAGTTTTACTTCTTGTTGCTTTGCTGTTTTCGGTAAAGAAACGCTTAGCAGGAAGTAACCTAGAATTGCAGCTGTTGTAGATCCCATCAGGATGCCTAGTCGAGCTAGTGTGTCAAACTCTACATTCGTTGGGCCAAATGCTAGTGATGAAATAAAGATAGACATTGTAAAACCAATACCACACAGGACAGATACTGCGAAGATGTTCATAAAGTTCACACCTTCAGGGAGCTTAGCAACACCCAATTTCACCGCACCCCAGCTGAATGCAAAGATACCAAGAGGCTTACCAATCAATAGACCCATAGCGATACCAAGCGGTAGCATACCTGTTAGGCTTGAGATTGAGATACCTTCCAATGAAATACCTGCGTTTGCAAAAGCAAAGACTGGCAAGATTGCAAAAGCGACGTATGGGTGCAGAGCATGTTCTAGATGCTTCAGCGGAGAATGTTCACCTTTATTGCCTTTCAGTGGGATAGCAAAACCAATCACTACACCAGCCAGCGTTGCATGAACACCAGACTTCAATACTGCAAACCACAGAATTGCACCAACAATGAGATACACACTCAGCTTAGTTACATGCTTGTTGTTTAGCATGAACAGCACACCAGTTGCGATGAAACCAACCGTTAACGCAAGCGTTGATAGGTCGCCTGAGTAGAACAGTGCAATGATAACAACAACGCCAAGGTCATCGATAATTGCTAAAGCCAATAGGAACACCTTCAAGCTAACCGGTACACGGTTACCAAGAAGCGCCATGATACCTAATGCGAATGCAATATCAGTTGCCGCTGGGATAGCCCAACCTTGAAGCGCTTCTGGGTTACTTGAGTTAAATAGCACGTAAATAAGTGCCGGAGCTAGCATACCGCCAACGGCTGCGATAGCTGGGAAGATTGCTGTCTCTTTAGACTTTAATGCGCCTTCTAAAAGTTCGCGCTTAACTTCTAAGCCGATTAGAAGGAAGAAGACAGCCATTAAGCCATCGTTAATCCAGTGAGACACAGACATACCAAGAACGTAACTATGCAATACGCCTTGGTACATTTCGTTCAGTGGTGAGTTTGCTACAAACATTGCGATCGCCGCAGCGATGACTAGTATGATGCCGCCAGCAGATTCCATTTTAAAGAAGTCACGGATGACGTCGGTCATGATTTCGCCCTTATATTTATTATTTAAATAAACGAATAACAAAGAATAACCATGAGTTTATATCCAAGCGTAATCGATAAATAATCACTTCTTCGGATGTTTAACTTCGGTTTTTCCTACAAATACTAAACAATACGTCGTATATTCCATAATGTTGTTATGCACCATGAATTAAGTATAGATGAGATCATCGAACCTGTATGCACAATTCATTGGGGGACGCTAAAAGGCGCAGGCATAAAAAAAGGCTATCAAATTATAGCCTTAGGTGTTTTTTAGTAGCCAGTTAACTGCATAAAGCCTGTCGCTTCATGGCTCCCGCTCGCCTTAATCGGCCCTTCCCAATATGGTATGACAAATGGAAGCCACATATCCCTGCGTATAATACGCGTTGTGAGGTTGATATCGTGCTTAGGGACGTTAATGATCCACTGCAAAGGCATCCGTCTTCCATTCATCAACGTTGTATTTTGCAATGGTTGAATGGAAATGTCGGATTCCGTTAATTGGTAAACTTTGCCTGAGCGCGTTGCTAATGTCCCGAATATGTAAGGCAACTGTTGGTTATGACGATAGCGGTTAATGCTCAGCGCTGTGCCGTCATCGAGGTTAAATACAAACCAATCCCAACCTTGTTGGCCCACTCCAAGTAAGCCACTGCCCCACTCTTTATGTACCCACGCAGTTCCTTCCACTTCCTTGGTAACGCCGTCTAGGTTCAACACACCGCTCAACGATAAAAATGGAGCGCTGAAGTTATAAGACGCGACAGGTAATAAGTCGTGCTTTTTCTGATAACCGTTATCGCCGTTGAGCACATAGGGCCCTTTTGCAATGGTGTCGAGTTCTAGTCCAAACGTATCAGTTTGCACTTGAAGGCGCCCGGGGAATGGGGTGTTGCCGAGTGCACGCCAGTTCCAGTTATCAATCCAAAGTCTGAATGGACGATTAGTCATTCCCGCTTGGCCAATACCGCCACGAGCCATGCGCTGTTCTTTCCATACTTTGGACTTAGAAGAGGCCACCACATTTGAGATATAGACTTGAGGGCTTTGCCACCCCGGTGTTTCACGTTCGTCCGTTGCGATACGAAAAAAACTCCACTGAACCGAATAGTCTTTACCATCATCACCTTTCAAAGATGCAAAGTAATGCCACCACTCGTGCTGAAACTCTGGGTGGAACTTAAAATCTTGTGGTAGCGAAACATTACGGTCTGGCAAAACAGGTTCGAACACATTGAAGTGTTCATTAACCAATATTGAGTTAACTTCATTCACGCCCTTTTCACCAGGATCGATGAAATAGGAGTAATAACCCCAAACACTTAAAAAGATGCCGAAGAAACTGATTAATAGCAGAGAAGACAGGATTCGTTTTCTTAACTTATTTGAGGTATTCCGTAAAAACATACTAAAGCGCATCCCTCAGTGACTTCATCGGAGTGTTCCGAATCATTCTCATCACTGGTAAAGCACCAGCTAGCATCAATGCTGCCATGGCCCATGCAAATGTCTGCAAATAGTCCCAAGGAATCACTTGTAACTCAAGTGACCACCCAAAAGACTGCTTTATCACGATATCAACAATTAGGCTCGCTAGCGCTAATCCGAGCGGAATCGCAATTAAGGAGGAAATAAGCCCAAACACAAACAACTGCAAACTACCTGTCAGGATCAGTTCTTTCGCCGAGACACCCAAACAGCGCTGCAAGGAAATATGCCTTTGGCGAGACACTTCTCCCGCAACCGTCGCAAAGAAAATACCGAAGACGGCGATAACCAAGGTGATGTTACCTAATGTATCTGCAATCGCGAACGTCCTATCGAACACCCGCATTGCTTGACTGTGAATATTGTTGTTATCGAAAACGCGCTCGGAGCCAAGCCTGAATACGCTTTCTAATCGGCTGCGAAGCCCTAATGAATTCACATCGTCTTTGAGTATTACCCCAAGGCCGACATTACCCCGCCCTGCAAACCCATACAGCCAGTTTCGATGCGACATCATGACTTGATGGTAAGGGTTACCATAATCGTAATAAACACCGACAACCTGCCAACCAGAGCCGAGACTGTCATAGAGGTCAATGTAGTCGCCAGGGCGAATCCCCAGCTTGAGAGACATCGATTCACTGATCAACACACCTTTAGAGTGATGTAAGTGATACCAGTAATTCGGAATACCTAATTTGATCGTCAGCGCTTCTAGCTCACCTTCAGAAGGACCCGTACTGATCACCTGAATGCTACCAACTGGAGACGCCACATCTTTCTCCCAACGCCACCAAACCGAATCCACTTCAGGTTGGTCGGATAACCAATTACTCATACGAGCAGCGGCATTGTTGGTTGGGTAGATATACAGATCGGCAGCCAAACGCTGTGTTAGCCATTTATCAGTGGTATCTCTAAAGCTACCGACCATGGTTTCTACACCAATATTGGCTGTTAAGGCCAACATAAACGCCATCGTCGCCACGCCACGGTAACTCATACTGGAAGCAGCATCAGCAAAGAACCAGCGAGCGCGAACCCAACGCAAAGAATAAGAGAGGCTGTTAAATAACTTCCACATCAAAAACGGGGTAAATAGCGCCACACTGATCAGCATTAGCGCGATAATCGCAAAACCCGTTTCTTGAGTCTGAGGGGCTTGATACACAGCAACAGCAGCAACCAAGAAGCCACAGCCAATCAACGCTTGCCAAGTGAACTCGGTACCCGCAAAACGCATCAAAGACAAACGAGAAGACAGACGAATCGGTTGAGACTTAAGTAAACGAACCAGTGGCCACGCACACGCTAAGAAAGCACCAATCAATGCCATCAGTAAGCTGTAACCACTCCAACGCCAATTCCAGTCGATCGTTAAGCCGACGTTAGCGTCGTATAAATCGCCCAAGCTTGAAGATACGGCAGGTAACAATTGGTTTGCTAGCATCACGCCAAATACATTGCCGCAGATCCAGCTCAGTAAAACCAATAGCAGTAACTCTAAACAGAGCGCTTTAGTCAGTTGCCAACCAGACACACCCGTTTGTCTTAAAATCCCGACTAACGGTTGACGCTGAATAAAAGAAAGCGACATTGCTTGATAGAAAATGAACAAGCCAACCACAAACGACAGCATACCCATCGCTTTTAGGTTTAAGTGGAACGCACTGGTCAGCGACTCAAGCTCTGCCTTAGAGCTACGAGAGATCGTTAAACCATTAGGTAACATATTTTTAAGACGTTCAAACTTCTCAGTGGGCATGTCTGAACAAGCAATCACTGAAAGCCCAGCACTGCGTTTAAGCATTCGGAGCAAGGAGATATCCGCAATCAACCTTGTACCATTAATCATATTATTTTGATCAACAACCACAGGACCAAGTTCAGAACCATCCATCAAAGGGATGTAATCACCGTTGTGCCATTCCATGTGTTCAGCAAGATCATCACTGACAAGGATTGGATATGGTGGCTTCATGAGGTTCAAAGCGGTGAGATCTTTTAACGCTATACCAGGTTGTAGCTGAAGCATAGAAACAGGATCTATACCGACAACCATGAAGTTTGCGCCATTTTCATCAGTGATACGATGGTGATCAAGAGGAGAACACTGTTGAAAACCTTCACGGCGAAGTTGGATATAAAAGCCTTGCGGGATTTTATTGGCGTTGTGTTTTGGTCGAATACGGTAAGGAAGAGGATTCGAAAAGAGTTTTTCGCCATGCGCATAGCTTTGCTTGGCGTGTTGGTTGATAGCAGTAACACCAACCAAAAGTGATACGCCGAGGGTTAAACCAAGCCATACCAAAATAATCTGCAGTGGGTAACGTCGATAGTGACCGAGTAGTGCCTTAACTACGGGCCATAACATGCAGTTGCCCTCCTTGTAGACGGATCCTACCATCCATATGCAGAGCTACTTTTTCACTGTGTGTTACCAACAGCAACGTACATTCTAATTGACGAGCCAAAGAGGTCAGCAAACGCATTACCGCTTCTGCATTACGCTCATCTAAACTACCGGTCGGCTCATCGGCCAGCAATATTTTTGGTTCCATATACAGCGCACGCGCAATGGCCGCACGTTGTTGTTGGCCACCAGACGCTTCTTCAGGGTAACGGCCAAGTAAAGGCATAAGATCTAAAGCAGAGAGAATCTGTCTCCAGAGACCTTTGTCTTCAGGTAAGCCTTTTAACTGGCGGCAAAAACGGATGTTATCGGCAATATTTAACGTTGGCAGTAAGTTGAATTGCTGAAAAATATGGCCAATGTTGTTTCTGCGATAAGCGGTGCGGTCACGCTCGGTTGAGTCGTGCATATTGAAGTGAGGAAAAGCGATTTCACCTGAGTCCGCTAGGTCTAAGCCCGCGATAAGATTCAGTAAAGTACTTTTACCTGAACCGCTTTCTCCCATTAATGCCAGCTGGTCACCTTGGTTTAATGTTAATTCAGCACCTTGCAAAACAGGGTGAAACTCCCCCCCATCGACATAGCCTTTACATAGGTCTGACAGCTTTAACATTAAACAGCTCGCATTAGTTAGAATTTGGAAGGAGAATCTACACTAATTCCCTGTTAGGAGGAAGTATTTTGAAAGATAGATCACACGCCAACGATAAAGTGATGCGATTGGTGCGCCCTACTTCAACTTCCTATCAAGTTTTTAATCCATTTTCTTGTTTTCATGCGATAGAGCGACCCGCCCCACTTGAGGACTTCTTCCGTTAGGAAAAGCAGATATACCCACTCAGGTGGAAACTTAAAATAGATAGCCGCGATGGCTGCCAATGGGATACCGATCACCCACTGAGCAATCAAATCTTGATAGAGGCAGAACTTCACATCACCACCCGCTCTCAACACCCCAACGATCACAGTCAATGGCACCGAGCGAATGACAATACCCACACAGAGGATCAGAATGAACTTCTCTGAGAGGGCTCTGGTTTCTTCCGTCAGTGCGCTAAAGGCATTAAGTATTGGCGTTTGAACGAAATAGAGAAAAACGGCTACAACAATACTAGTTAAGAAACACAAAATTGTTAAGCCAAGCGCTTGATAGTAAACCGCTTCATTGTTTTTCGCACCAAGTTGATTACCCACCAAAACAGCTGCCGCATTCGAAAGGCCAATCAATAAACTCAATGAGATAGATTCAACCGGCGTCATGACCGATAGCGCAGCCAGACCTTGAACGCCCGATTGCCCCATGATCGCGTGGTAAGCAAACAAACCACCCGCCCATGCTAAGAAGTTAAACGTGGTCGGCAGAGACAGCTTCAAGAAGCGAACCACCTTATCAATCGAAGCTGCCGCTTTAATATCGCAAAACTTAAATGCTAATAAATGCTTAGAGAAATAGAGATAACCAAACAAAGTCGCGACTTCAATCGCGCCACTCAGTACCGTCGCAATCGCCGCACCTTTGATTCCAAGCGCAGGAAAGCCTAAGTTACCGAAGATCAGCACCCAGTTTAAGAACACGTTAGACAGGATGCCGATACCGCTGAAAAATGTACTTAGCCCGGGTTTGTGCATCGCTCTCAAACCCACAGCCATACTGCTGACACACGATACCGCTAGCATGCTAAATGACGTAATTACGATGTATTCAACGCCTAAGTTGATGACCTCTTGAGAGTCGGTCGTCACGCCCATGATTTGTGCAGGAAATGAAACGAAAAACGCGATAGTAAGTAAAGCAAACAGTGTCGACACCAGCCACGTCAGCGCAGTGCTTTCTCTCACACCTTGTCTGTTACCCGCGCCCCAATATTGAGCAGTAAGAAGAGCACCGCCCGTGGTAACACCCACCAGCATAATGGTCGTCACGAACATCGCTCGGCTCGCCACCCCCACAGCTGCGATGTCTGCTTCGCCAAGTTGGCCCAACATCAATACATCCACCAAGCCTCGGCTTGAAAACATAATGCTCTGCAAGGTGATGGGCAGTGCAATCGCAATAAGCCTGCGAACAAAATCACCTCGTGTGTGATGAATAATTGAAGAGAGCAACATAGAGAGATACCTAAACGGAACGTATTGATGAATAAAGATAAATATCGCGCTATTATATCAATGTTCGGTTTTTAACCACAGATATAAATGGAGTAACAATGAAGAAAGTACTGGTTTTAGGGGCTTCTGGATATGTTGGTTCGCAACTCCTCCCTCTCCTGCTTGAGCAAGGCTATCAAGTCACGGCAGCAGCAAGGCATATCGACTATTTAAAGGCACGGACCGAGCCTCACGAAAGCTTATCGCTTGAGTATCTTGATCTGGCCGATCAAGCTGCGACACAAGCCTTAGTCCCCGACTTTGATCTTATCTTCTTTCTCGTCCATGGCATGGCAGAAGGCCACGACTTTATCGATTATGAGCTGAACTTAGCCCGTAACTTTGTTTCTGCTCTTGGGCCAAAGAATCAACACGTCATCTACCTGAGTTCTTTACAGCCTCAGACTGGTGATTCAGAGCACCTTCAAGCGAGAAAGAAAACCGGCGAATTGCTTCGTAAAGGGCCTGTACCCGTTACCGAACTTCAAGCTGGCGTGATCATTGGCCCAGGATCTGCGGCATTCGAGATCATGCGAGATTTCGTGTACAACTTGCCGATTATGATTGCGCCAAAATGGGTTGACTCTAAAGCCAACCCGATTGCTTTGCAGAACCTGAACCACTATTTACTAAAACTCGCACAAGACACGCCTAGCGAAAGCCAAACCTTTGAGGTTGGCGGGCCGGATATTGTCTCTTACCGAAACCAATTTGCTCATATTGCTAAAACCGCCGATCGTCCACTCAAACTATGGGCGACATCGCTACTGACACCAAAGATTGCTTCATATTGGTTAGGTGTGGTGACTTCTGTACCGTCTAACATAGGTAGAGCACTACTTGCAGGCTTAAAGCACGACTTCATCGCCAGTTCGACCATCATTAGAGAAAAGTACCCTCAGAAGCTTATCTCGTTCGAAAATATGGTTGAACAAGCCATTCACGCTGAAGGAAACTTTGTCAAAAGCAATGTATGGGGCTTTGATAAAACCGCATTCAAACGCTGGCAAGCTGGGTATGGCTATTACCCGAAGAAAACAGGCGCAAGTATCACCTCAAGCGCTTCATTGGAATCGCTTTGGCATGTTGCTCAGCAAATCGGAAGCCCGAAGCAAGGTTACTTCTTTGCTAACACTTTATGGCGCACACGCGAATGGTTGGATGTTCTTTTCGGTGGCGGTGTACCGGTTCGACAAATGCCAGAAGGGCCCAACCTAAAAGTCGGTGACAAAATCGATTCATGGAAGGTCATTCGCTGTGAAGAGAATCAGTTTTTATCCCTGCTTTTCGGTATGAAAGGCCCCGGTTTAGGGCGACTCGAGATTACCGTCTCTGACCACGGTGACTCTCGCGAGCTGAACATTTCAGCGTGGTGGCACCCTAAAGGCTTTCTAGGGTTACTGTATTGGTTTGCTATGATGCCAGCCCACCTGTTTATTTTTAAAGGCATGGTGAAGGCAATTGAGAAGCAGGCTAAAGAACAGGATTAAAAGCAGATGCGAGATTCGGGTAACGGGATGCGAAAAGACTTAACAGCAAATTAGCGACACGCGCTATGAGAGACAAAAAAGAGCGGATAATTCCGCTCTTCGTATCTCTCATCTCGAATCCGCTATTAGCCGATAACGCTAATTGGGATCTCAGCCAGTTGCTTGCCTTGGTTAGCAGGGTAAACGATGTATTCACCGTGATACTTCACCGCAGACTTATAGTCCGTTACTTTGTGAAGCATGAAGCCCGCTTCCATCGCCGCTTGGATGAACTCAGCATGGTTGCCACGAACAAACCAGTTCATTGGCTTAACCATCAACTCCCCGTCGAAAGAGTCGTCACACTGTTTACCGCATAAAGCAAAAGAGTGCTCGCCATCGGTGAAGAATTGAATCTTGCCGCCAGTCGTTAGCTCGTCTTCACTCGATACGCTCCAACCCATCTCGTACATTTTGTCCATGAACGCTTCAACATCACTGTCTTTTAGCGTTTTAGGCTCTTCGCCTTCAGGGAAAAAACGTCCGTAAAACGCAGAAATACGTTTAAAGGTAAAAGTTAAATCAGAGTTGTTGCCTTTTGAGCGACCCTGTTTCTGCCAGCGAACTAAGTCAGGCACAATCACGCGATCATAAGCTTGAGATTTAATCGCTTTTGTTACCCAACGAACAAGATAAAGGTTGTTCGCGATAGGTGCGTCGATCGCTTTACCAGACTTATGCAGAGCATACAGCTCGCCCAGCGCATCGTTCACTAACTTCTGAATTTCAATATAGTATTTTGACATTATGCCTTCTTTCCTAATGTCCAATATAGTAATGCTGACAGTATTGCACATGCTGCCATCATCATAGCCATTGGCCCTGCAGTGTCACTTGGTAGCATAGCAACAATTGCCCCCACTACAGAACCAGTACCAAATCTTAATGTGCCTGCAAGCGAAGAAGCTGTGCCGGCCATATTCGGGTATCCGCTTAAAAGCAGTGCCATTGAGTTACTACCAATGGTAGACAGTGTGCCGATAAACAGCATCACGAATGGCACAATACCCCACAAACCGATATCTAACATCCAACCAACTAACAGACCTAAGCCTGCAAACAGTTGAATGGTTAAGCCGACTCTGAGCATAGCGTGAGAGCCCACTTTCTTAACGATTCGACCGTTGATGCTCGTCATCAAGATCATAGCAACAATATTCAAGCCGAACAGGTAGCCAAACAGATCAGGGCGAACGCCATAGATATCGATGTAAACGAATGAACCTGCCGTTAAGAACGCAAACATCCCTGAAAATGAGAATGCACCAGAGAAAATCAGGCCCATCGCCGTTGGGTTCTTACACAGTCGAGCATAGTTACGAATCGTTGTTTTAAAGCGCAATGGTTGTCGGTTTTCTGCAGGAAGCGTTTCTGGGATCTTCATCGATACCGCCAGAATCACGATCACCGCAAAAATAGCCAGAACCCAGAAAATTGAACGCCAACCGAACCACAACGCTAAGTAACCGCCAATCATCGGAGCAACCAATGGCGCAACTGTCATCACCAAAGTAACGAAAGACATGGTTCTTGCGAAATCTTCACGATCGAACATATCTCTTACCACCGCTTGGATGATAACGGCCGCCGCAGCACCAGCAAAACCTTGAGCGGTACGGATGTAAGTCAGCGCTTCAATGCCATGAGTTGTCGCACTCACCATAGAAGCGATAGCAAACAAGAACACACCAATAAGCAGTACAGGCTTGCGACCATAGCTATCCGCCAACGGGCCATGCAGCAACTGCCCCAGCGCGAAACCTGCGGTATAGGCTGTTAGCGTGATTTGTACCTCACCCGCCGTCACACCAAGATCTTTAGCAATGGTCGGCATCGCTGGCAGATACATATCAATGGCTAGCGGAGTAAGTGCACCAATCGCACCTAGAATCAAAAACAGCACTAAGCCTAATTGAGGTGTTTCTAGTTGGGAGCTTTGGCTCTGTGAGGTCGATGTTTGCATGGTTCTCCGAATGTTCAACTGATAGAGCTAGGGACTAGCGTGAGTACGCGAGTCAAAGATTGGCTGAGACTTTCCTAGTACCAGTCAACATCATCAGCCGACGCTATCCATGGTCGGCTTTACAACGAAAGGGCTATTTCCAGCAAAAGTGGTCTCTTGTTAAGAACAATTTCTTGTTAAGAGCAACTTCTAGCTAAGGACTACTTCCAGATTGAATCGACTTCTTCTTGCGTTAGGTAACGGTATTCACCTAACTCTAAAGATTCGTCCATCTCAATTTCGCCAATACGTTCACGGTGTAGTGCTTCTACCTTGTTACCAAGAGCAGCAAACATACGTTTAACTTGGTGGTATTTGCCTTCGTGAATCGTTAGCAGCACTTCACGCTCTGCACGAACTTCTAGGTGTGCAGGAAGTGTTAGGCCATCTTCGCTCTTAAGCTGGATGCCCTCTTTGAATTTTTCAACGTAATCGTCTTCAACAGGTTCAACCAACCACACACGGTACGTCTTCTCGCACTTGTGCTTTGGCGAAGTGATACGGTGAGACCACTTACCATCGTCGGTAATCAATACAAGACCTGTTGTATCAATATCTAGACGACCAGCAAAGTGCAGCTTGTCCATTTTGATTTCATCAAGTAATTCAAACGCGATACGATTTGCGCCATCTTCATGCGAACAAACAAAGCCTTCTGGCTTATAAAGCATGATGTAACGTGGGCCGTGAACATTCAGTTCATTGCCTTGCCATTCCACAACGCACTCTTCAGTTACCTTGAGTGAGCCGCTTTTTTGAATGACATCATTTACTGTCACTGCCTTGGATTTTAATAAGTGTGTTGCTTCTCTTCGAGTGACGCCTAATGCATCGCACAGAAATTTATCTAAACGCATGAATACCTCAACTAATCTAAGTCGGGTATTATAGTCACCTTTGCTCAATTAGTTGAGCTATTTCACACTATTTGTTTTCCTTCTTACAAGACGCGATATGTATACACTCCGCCCGTACCAAGCTGATTCTGTAAAATCAGTGATTCATTACTTCAGAAAACACCAAACTCCGGCAGTGCTCGTGCTTCCGACAGGTGCAGGAAAAAGCCTTGTGATTGCAGAGTTAGCAAGGCTTGCGAAAGGTCGAGTGTTGGTGCTTGCTCACGTAAAAGAGTTGGTTGAACAGAACCATGAAAAGTATGAAGGTTACGGGCTGAAAGGCTCGATTTTCTCTGCGGGTTTAGGACGCAAAGAGACCGACCAACAAGTCGTGTTTGCTTCGGTGCAATCTGTGGTGCGAAATCTCGATTCATTCTCTAACCAATTTTCGCTGTTGGTTATCGACGAATGCCACCGTGTTCCCGATGAAAAGACCAGTAGTTATCAGAAAGTCATCACTCACTTACGCGAGAATAATTCGGGCATCAAGGTGCTTGGATTAACAGCGACCCCATATCGTCTTGGGATGGGTTGGATTTATCAATACCACACTCGCGGTCAAGTGCGTTCAGATGAGCCACGTTTCTTCCGCGACTGTATCTTTGAGCTGCCGATTCGTTACCTGCTCGATGAAGGTTTCTTAACTCCTGCACGCATGATTGATGCACCCGTGTTGAGCTATGACTTTTCGCAGTTAAAGCCCGCGAGCACTGGTCGCTACAAAGAAGCAGAACTCGACATGGTGATCGAGCAATCGAAACGAGCGACCCCACAGATTGTCGATCAGATTATTCACCTAGCCCAAGATAAACTAGGCATCATGGTATTCGCTGCGACCGTTCGACACGCGCAAGAGATCCTCGGCTTATTGCCAGAAGGTGAAGCTTCAATTGTGATTGGTGATACACCAACTCTCGAACGTGACCAAATTATCAGCGACTTCAAAGAACGTAAAATCAAGTTCTTGGTTAACGTATCGGTATTAACCACAGGTTTTGATGCGCCACACGTCGATTTAATCGCGATTTTGCGCCCGACAGAATCCATCAGTTTGTATCAACAAATCGTTGGCCGTGGCTTACGCCTATCTCCGGGTAAAAAAGAGTGTTTGGTGCTCGACTATGCGGGCAACAGTTACGACCTCTACCAACCTGAGGTTGGCGACCCTAAACCCGATTCAGACAGTGAAATCATCACCATCCCTTGCCCTGCGTGCGGCTTCAATAATAACTTTTGGGGCAAGCTAGACAGCAATGGCTTCTTGCTTGAGCACTTTGGGCGCAAATGCCAAGGCTACTTTACCGATGAAGACACGGGCGAGCGCGAGCACTGTAATTATCGCTTCCGAGCGAAATATTGCGGTGAATGTGGTGCTGATAATGACATTGCTGCGCGCATTTGTCATGAGTGTGATGCCACCTTGGTCGACCCAGATAAAAAGCTTAAGGAAGCGTTAAACCTAAAAGATGCGTTGGTGTTTGAGTGTTTAGAGATGGATCTTAACGTTCTCAAGGACGACAAAGGTAAGTCGCAACTTAAAGTCACTTACCGTGGCGAAAACCAAGCGCAAGTGCATGAATTTTGGTCATTAACCACCAAGAAACAGAAGCAGAACTTTAAAGATCAGTTTGTTCGCCCTCACCTTGCCGACAGACACCGCCCTTTTGAGGAAGCCTCACCAACGAAAGTGGTTGCTCACCAACATAGATTCCGCCCACCTCAATTCGTGATTGCACGTAAAGTCGGGCGTTTTTGGAAAATGAGAGACAAGATATTCGAAGACGAGCTTCAGCAACGTTAACATCTCATTTTTTGAGAACCTAAATCTCATTATTCATCAGGTTCACTTTCTGTTCAGAATTACTTTTTTATACTGAACGCTATCAACCTTCTCTAGGATTCGCTATGTTTAGTAAAGTTATGATTTCTATGTTTTCTTTAAGCTTAGGCTTATGTGTCGCCGCTAGTGCGTGGGCTGACTCAGATCATAACGGTCATGATCTTGTACAAGATGTCCATAAAGCGGGAACCCGTATCGAATTTGAAGAAGATCAAGACGAAGTCTACGAAGCTGTACGCGAAGGCTATATTCGCCCTTTCTCAGAAATGTATGCGGCCGTTGAAAACGATCTTCATGGCAGAATCATTAAAGTAGAGCTAGAAGAAGATGACGACATTTGGGTGTATGAACTAAAAATCAATTACCAAAACAACATCATCAAAGTCGAATACAACGCCGAGACGTTAGAGATGCTCATGATTAAAGGCCGAAACTTTAAAGACGCAATTAAACACGGCGAATAATTCAGAGCCGCAACTTTACATTAATCACGACGAGCAATTAAGCACAACGAACAGTCATTACAAGAATTAAGAAGAACAATTATGAAAATTTTAGTCGTTGAAGACGAACCTCGCTTGGGCCAACAAATTCTAGAAACCCTTGAGGGAGCCGACTGGGTTCCAGAACTTTCTCAAGACGGTATCGACGCACTCTACCGTGCAACGTCAGAAGAATGGGACGCGATTGTCCTCGATTTAGGTTTACCTAAGCTTGACGGCCTAACGGTATTAAAAGGCATTCGAGACGAAAACATCAACACGCCAGTGATTATCTTAAGTGCTCGTGACACGCTAACTCAACGTGTTGAGGGCTTGAACGCCGGTGCTGATGACTACCTAACTAAGCCATTTGAGATGGTCGAGCTGATTGCCCGTATCCGAGCTCAACTGCGCCGAGCATCAGGCAGTGCTGCTCCGATACTTCAAATCGGTGATCTAAGCCTAGACACACGCAGTTCTAAAGTGTTGTGGCAAGGTCAAGCAGTTAGCCTCACGGCGCTGGAATATAAAGTTGTCGCGTACTTCATGCATAACCAAAACAAGGTTATCTCGCGCACTGAGTTAGTTGAGCATATCTACAAGCAAGACTTCGACCGAGACTCAAACACGGTTGAAGTGTTCATCGGTCGTATTCGTAAGAAAATCGCACCAAAGATCATCAAAACCGTTCGTGGCCTTGGCTACCAACTGAATGCTGAATAGCTCAGTCGTCAATCACGCCAAGAGCAACCATTAATTAAGTGGACAGCCTGTTCTGATCATCGCAATACGATAAGTTACGATGAGCAAAGGCAGGTTGGAAATGCATGAATCTAAAGAAACGAACACTTAAAAACATCAGTTTAAAAAGCCGCTTGCTCCTTGCTGCGGCTTTTTGGCTAGGTGCGATGATATTAGCGGCTGGTGTCGGGATTCCGAAACTGGTTAACGACTACCTCGTCGATGACATGAAGCAGCAGCTTGGCTTAACCATGGATGAGTTAACCGCCAATATCGAAACCAATGACAGTGGTAACCTGATCATGGCAGAGCGTCTGTCTGATCCTAGGTTCAACCAGCCCTACAGTGGTATTTATTGGCGCGCCGCTACCCAAGAGCAGATCATTCGATCTCGCTCGCTATGGGATAAAGACCTCACCATCAAGCGTTCACCGATTCACACATCAGTCAAAGGGCCAGAGAAAGAAAAGCTGATTTACATCGAGCAAGATATCTACCTGCCTGAACTGAGCGACCCTGTCACGATCACCATTGGTATTGATGAAAATCCATTAGAATCCACACTGACAGAGCTTACTGGTCAAGTCTGGTTGATCCTAATGTTGCTGTTTGTTGGCGTGCTGATGTTGATCGGTATTCAAGTCAGTTGGTCGTTATTACCGCTCAGCAAGATGCAACGCGAACTGGTAATGCTAAGAAACGGCGAGCAACAAGGGTTAAGCGATAACTACCCGAAAGAGGTTTCTCCATTAGTCTCTGACCTCAATGCCCTGCTCTTTCACTATCAAGAGTTATTAGAACGAGCTCGTAACCACGCGGGTAACTTATCTCATGCGTTGAAAACACCGCTTTCAGTTCTAAAAAATGAGACAGAGCGACTTCCAGAGGATGACAAGGCACTGCTGCAACAGCCCATTCATCAGATTCAAAGCCAAATTGATTATCACCTTGGCCGCGCTCGTATGGCAGGTGCAATGAACATTCTTTCGGTGAAGTCTTCACCTTGTGAGCGTGTCGAAGCTATCTCAATGGCGTTTGATAAAGTCTACGCTGCCAATGAAGTCACCATGATTAACGAGCTAGACTCTGAGATTGAAGTGGCAGTAGAAAAAACCGACCTTGATGAAATGGTCGGCAACCTACTCGAGAACAGTTACAAGTGGGCTGGCAGCATTATTCGCGTCCATGCAAATGAACTCGACGATGGCAACATAGAGTTGGTGATTGAAGATGATGGCCAAGGCATTCCTGAAGAGAAGCTTGAGCAAGTGACCAAACGTGGCGTCCGACTTGATGAAACCACACCAGGAACAGGCTTAGGGCTTAATATCGTAAATGAAATGGCACACAGTTACCGAGGCAGCCTAACGCTCAGCAAGAGCTCAATGGGCGGCTTAAAAGCTTCTCTGGTGCTTAAAGTAAGTAAAGGCTGAACAAGCTAAGTAAAAGTTAAACACAATAAGCCCTAACGTAATGCTAGGGCTTAATTCTATCGACCTTATATACAACTCTATATATCGTTCACAGCAACATCCAAAGTTTGTGAATTATCACTAAGGGTCGTTGCTCCAATCGTTAATACCCGGCCATCAGTGTAATAGTCATGATCGTCATTGATCACTTCCACCGTTGCTAATGGGTACTTGTCTAACTCGATGTCTGGTAGTAACGTTCGTATCTGATTAGCAAGCCGATCTCGCTCTTCATCAACATTAGGGTCAATGTTATGAAGCACGGTCACAATGCCTGAGTAAGGCGTGACTTTAAGGCCATCATCATAGCTAATTGCGCCTAACCACTGAGGCTGGTTAGTTTTAATATCAACACCTGCACGCCACCAACGAATATGGCTGCGCTTCATCAGGTTACCCGGCAATTGAAAAGCCATATCTTGCGGCTTGTCTCGCCAATATAAATCAGACACTGGCGGCGTTTTTTCTCTAAGCAATGCGAGATAACCAACCCATTCAATCTCATTTCGAGAGAAGGTTTGATTCTCTATCCAGCCTAATTGCTTCATTAAGTCTCTTGGGGTTGCTCCAACATAAATTACGTTGATCGCTTGCGCCGAGTAGAACGAAGATTTACCGGGGAACGCTTTATAGGTAACCGAGTTCCAGTCGACTTTGTTTATTTGAGCCGTATCTGGTTGATTCTGAAAGTCATCCGCTTTCCAGAAAAAGTGAGCGTAGTTCGCAAACAATACCCACGCCAACAACAGCGCACTAGACTTAAGTACTAAGCATCGCCACTTCATTCGGTAACCGATAATGGTGAAGACTAATACCGCGAACACACCAACGATCAAGCTATTATGCTCCGAGATAAATATCTTAAGGCTATTAAGCCACGGGAAGTTTTCAACGCCGTGCGCCAGTAACATGCCCCAAGCAATGAACTGCCCTCCACCAAGGGCCAAACCGATAAACGCCAACACACTAAAATTACGCCACGGTACACGATGCGAGCCAGCTATAAATGGCACAACCCAAGCGATAGGCCCTAATAAACGAGCAAAAAGAATGATGTATGTGCCTTTGCGAGCAACCAGATAGCGGCAGCGCGCAATTAATCTTTTGGTTTTAGGGCGAAACTTAATGAGCCTTCGTTGCACCTTAACACCGTATTTATAACCAATGAAATAACTGAGTTGATCACCAAGCAAACCACCTAGCATCACCAAAACCAACGCCATCCATGCACCTGAATACAGTTGAAAGCCCGCTGCGATAAAGAACGGCTCTCCCGGTACAAATAGGTTTGGGCCAATGAGAGCATCACCCAATGCTCCCAGAAACAACCCTAGTCCATCAAACATAACAACCTCAATGCTTACTGTTCTTTGTAGTGACCAAACTTGTAGTTCATCTCGTTATTACGCATTTCTCCTTTAAAGAAGCGTCTTACATTGGCTTTAAGATAAGTAGAGCCTGTCTTCACAACGCCATCTTGGTCTAAGCGACGAGGGTCAAAACCAAAAGTCATATTTAGGAATCTAAATCGCCATGTTTTGCTCGCACGTTTTACGTAGTCACAATCTTCACACAGGACGATCTCTTCATCAAAACCGCCGATCTCATCATGCGCCCGTTTAGTCGAGAAAATACATGCGCCAATCGCCGTCGGGAAAAAGAACTGAGTAGTAAACAAGCCTGCGTTAAATAGCCCGTAACCAAACTTGTGTACAAGCGGCAAACCTTTCGAGCTCATGTACACACCCGCCACTTCAAGCTTCTTCTCTTCTAGTTCATAAAGCGCTTTCGCAAGGAAGTTTCGAGGCAAGCTCACGTCAGCATCTAAGAAAAGGATTCGGTTGTATTGCGCCAAAGCAGCCCCGGTGTTTCGACCAAGGCTAACACCGCGTTCTTGCATATGGTGGACTGTCAGTTTTGGCAATGCACTTTCATAGGCTTGTGCGACTTCTCGGGTGTTATCTTCACTGTTCGAGTCGACAACAATCACTTCAAACTCTTGGTGGGTTTGCACGCTCAACTCTTCCATTAAGCGGCTAATGCGTTTCTCTTCGTTTAGCGTAATTACGACAATGCTTACCGGTTCCATATTTTCACCTATTCATTCTGCTGTTTAATTGACACTAAGATTAACGAACTAAGACTTAACCAAGTCTTAGGCAAACATTCATTTTCCGTTCATTAACTTGATGATTTAGCAGTGATATAAATAGATAAGGATTGCGATGTAAAAGGGAGTAAAATGCGCTAAACAAGCGTTAGCGAACGTTTTATCTCCAAACGAACCCATTATCGAAGGAAATTCACTTTGAGATGTGCTTCTGACTTGCTCATATTGGAATGTGATGTTAGTATCCGCGCTCGCTTAAGCATGAACTTTTATGTTTAAGCATTACCACACACTCAAGGTCGCATTGAGGTGTGAAGTTAATTTTTACTAATTTGAGAGTAAAACTATGAAATTTGAAGCAGTAGTACGTACTGAACTAGGTAAAGGTGCGAGCCGCCGCCTACGTCACGCTGGTAAATTCCCAGCTGTAATCTACGGTGGCGAAGCTGAAGCTGTAGCTATCGAACTTGTTCACGCTGACGTGATCAACCAAATGGACAAGCCTGAATTCTACGAAGCAATCACTCTACTGATTGACGGCGCAGAAGTTAAGGTTAAGCCACAAGACGTTCAACGTCACGCGTTCAAGCCAAAAGTTGAGCACATGGACTTCATCCGCATCTAATTCCCTACCAAGGAATAAGATTGGATTAATCCAGCCTTCTGCATAGAAAAGATAATCGATCTTACCAGTCGAGAAATCTAGAAATTCGAAACCCCGATGCTACCAACATCGGGGTTTCACCGTTTCTGGGGTTTGAAAAACCGATTAATATTTATATTTTTCATAACCTTAGGCGATAATTGGGTAAATTGTGAGAACATGAAAGATCACGATAGTGACATTATCGTGACAGTATACAGTGCTCACATGGTCAATTAATCACTCTCATACGCCCCCACGACACCTCTCCCCGGTCTTGGTCTTCAAGTCACAACCGACTTGTCACTTTGGCCCAATTCGCGTCTTTTCGATTATTCGAAAAACAATTAAACAAGCAAATTAGCGTCCTTATTTGTCAAATCCGTTGTTATTACTGATTACATTAATTTCAGGTGAACGATCATCTGACTTTAAACCATCACAATGAAGTGGAGAGCAATCATGAGCACGCGAACACTAACACCTAAAAAGTATCTTGAAGAAAAGTACCCAGGTTCAGGGATCACGACAGCTACCGTACATAACTGGTGCCGGAAAGGCTACTTGCCCTATGTCCTAACACCAAGCGGTAACCTACTCGTCTTGGTAGATGATAACAGTGCCCTTCAGTTTAGTAACTGAAAATGAACGTCGGTAATTAGATCACTACTCCATGATTAGGGTGGTGATCTATCATTAGGAGATCTAACTATGGGTAGAAACCGATCTGTCAAAAATATCGACTTACCACCTTATCTTTATCGATATCAGCATAAAGATGGCAAGGTACGTTACCGCTTGAAGCTTGAGTCTGGAAGTTATTTCAATTTCCCTAAAGGCACAAAAAAGCTCCACGCTATCAATGAAGCGGTTAACTATAATATCCAATACCGCTCAATGGCACAGCGCATTAAGCAAGCTCACCAGTCTACAGAACAAACTGAAAGTAAGTTCAATATTCCTTTAGGCAAAGCGCTACAAAAAATCTATCCCATGATTGAAAGAGAAGAGCTCTCACAAGGTTCACTGAAGAAGTATCAATCGATAATGCAGAAACTCTGTGATGATTTGGGAACAATACTCACGCATGACTTGAACTTAGAAATGTTGAATGCATTCTTAAAAACACATTATGGTGAGTCTTCATCTCAGAACTACAACAATAACCTCAGCCATATCAAGAAAGCATTCAGTTACCTAGCCGATCAATCATTTATAACAGATAACTTCATGCGCAATAAAAAGCGTTTGAAAGTCATGAAGTCAGAACGTGTTAAAAAGCGCCAAAGACTGACGTTAGAAGAATTTGAGTTAATTTATAGTAACGCACCAACCTTTCTTAAAGTCGCTATGGCGTTGACGTTAGAGACGACACACTCTGTCAACGAAGTATGTCGTATCAAATACAACATAAGAGAACCAAAAGATAACCGCTGTGGGATTGTATGGAATCAAGATAAGAAACCAAATATGCTCCATGGTGAAAAAGTTTATGGATACCTTTATATTCATAGACAGAAAGTCCAAAACTCAGCAGCATCTAGAGTGAAGATCCCTGTCACTCAGTCAATCTACGACATTGTACAGCTAAGCTATTCAGATCGGGTATCTTGCCCTTATATCGTCCATAAGAAGCCTATACAACAGCAACGAGGCATAGCTCAAGATTGTGACCATATCTATCAAGTGCAAAGTCATTACCTAAGTAAGCAGTTCAGTAAAATCCGCGACAAAGTGGGAGTTAAGTCTGACTTACCGAGCAACCAAAGGCCTACGTATCACGAGATTCGATCCTTAGCTGCTCGGTTGATTGAACAAAAAGGCTTAAGTGCCACCAGCAGGATGGCTCATAACGACGCCAAAACCACTGAGATTTATACGAAACCTGACGAAACAGTATGGAATGAGTGTGAGCCCATTTCTATCTGGAGTTATTCGAACAATTGATAAAATGGTGTATCAGTGCATAGGTAAATCAGAGGTTAAACCGAAAACTAAATGCTTACTGACAGCAGAACAACGTATTAGTTTTAACCTAAATCGTTGTTCTCATTTTATATTTACGCTCAAGCTTCCTAAATAGTGATAGCAATTGTTCACACAGGTAAGTCTCTAATAAGTCTCCTTCTTCAGAGCTTAAATCAACAGTCCATTCGATCAAGTTATCTTTAATACTATGTTTGATTAGACAGTTCCTAGCACCAAATCCTCCATCCATATCGCCAAATGGAATGCGAAAGATTTCAGATAGTTGTTTAACTTTAGTGTCAAAATCAACGCCTCCATTCTGCTCAGGATACGAAAACTTGACGCACTCACCTGTCACAATACAAATGTATTCATTTGCGTTAATAATAGGGGTAATAAGCTCTCTAATACTGGCTACATTATTAGAAACTGATACAAGGCGACTCTCAAATTTTTTCAACATACTATTGGCTCCAAATAAAAAAGGAGACAACAGTACGTATCAGACCCAATAACATCAATAGATTCAAATAAAAAGAATGCTAGGCAGTTTAATTGACGCTAGCTGCTTTTGTCGCAGCTGTGAGCTTAGTAACTTTATCACACGTCATCTCTAAACTCATTTGATGCTTTTCCGTTGAAGCAACGCGAAGTTGGCGCTCTATAGACATCAGATCATCAATAGCTTTTCGTAGTTTAGCCGTTGCCCTTCGAATCTGACGCATTGCTTGCATCACTGAAGCTTCTGAAACTAAATTACGGCGTTTCATATCGTAATGTTGTGCATTGAGAATCATCTCAAAACCTCGGATAAAACCGTTAGCAACAAACAATTCATCGATGGCTAAGTTACCAAAGTAACTATCAACATTTTCTGATTGTTCAATCTCAGAATAAGCATCTCTAAGCTTTTTAGTTTGAGCATCTAGCTGACCAATAATAACTATTGCTAAGTCATAGTTCTCATCTGATAGATAAAACTCGCCATTTTCACACTCAAAGCATTCCAGACGAAATGCCATAGCTTGAGCAATAATGCTACTTATAGAATCACTGGCACTACCACCGAAAGCAGTTAGAATATTTTTACTCATAACTTGTCTCTTATTAATTGTTACATAAAATAATTATAGGGGTATGTGGGTATTATAGGGTTACATACCTCGACTAAGCTCCACTTTTAGCTTATCGAGATAATTTTCTCATTGTCTTGTTCAGTTTTAGTTGTTCAATGGTCAATTCGTGGAATGCCCGCCAATGTAAAAGCAATAAATAAAGTCATAAGGCTTGGTATGCTAGAAAGAAAAACATCTGCATAAATGCGACTGATTTAGGTGAGAACGGCCTGACATTTTATTTGCTCAACACGCCGTTCTAACACTAAGTAATTAATCAGCTATTAGAAAATTTCTATTTGAAATTTTGTTGAGAGCATCAATTTTCAGCTTTTGATACTGTTCATTTTTTGGCGATTTTTGAATATCTACATCTAACTGAATTCTAATTAGATCATTATTATCTAATGTACCATTTAATACATTAGGACCAGAGTTTCTCAAAAATTGATAACGCTCTTCAAGCTTTAAAAACCAAGTTTTAACATTGTTTTTGTTATGTGTTTCTCTAACTTTAAATAAATTTAGGTTGTTGTCTAGATGGTTGTTTTGTTCGTGTAAAGTTATATCTAACGAATCGAGGTTTCGACCTTCGTCAAACATATAGCTAAAATCAAAAAGTGGGGCATGATTGATCCCGTCTATATATGGATGAACATAGTCTAACATTGCATTTGCTTTCTTATATTTTTGATTACATCTATTTCCAGCAGGTATTAGATTTGAAAGTGTTAATGCGAGAAATGGAAATTTTGATTTAGGATAATAATGATCAAGGTCTGGTCTTGTTTCAGCCCCTTCTGCATTAATTGTTTCAATATCCTCATTATTACAATATGGACAAACGTCTAAATCCATACTGTTAGTAATATCACGTCCAAACACTTGTGACATTGCTTCATAGTTAAACAAATCAGCCAATTTATTAACCCAGTTTGGATACAATGTTTTCTCTTCGTCACTAAAAATATGATTGCCTGTTTTTTTTGAAATCAATGACTCTAGTTGCTTTTTAATCGCTGATGCTACCGTTGTATCTTGCATACTAGCGATTATAGTTGGTAAGTATATTGATTGGCGTTCATTTGATATTAACTGGAGATCAAGCAACACTTTTGAGTGGATAGCTTTAATTTCATCCTTCCCTGCATTTGTTCTTATATTTAATGAGGAAAAAGATAAATCGACATTAAGATCTCTTAAATAATATTCAATGCAATAACGTTCTGTTATTTTATGAATTTGGTCATAAACAAAAGTTATTTTATCATATAACTCATTAGCATCACATAATACTAATTCTCGAATAAAATCAGGAGTGAATACTTTAGATACCTGTTCCCGATCTTCATCTGGAATCGTCAAGATTAGAGCTTGAAATGAAGGTAGCAACCTTGCTGTTAATACATGTTCTTCATAACGATTTAAGAAATCAGCATTATGAATTAGATCAATTTTTATCATGGGAACCTAGTATCATCTGTTGTATGTTTTTGCTTTTTATTTTTTTCACTAAACCAATATCTTGTTTAGTAAGCCTTCCTTCATTTGCTCGATTTAGTAAATGATTTATCGCTTTTTTAGAATGCTCGCCAAATGTTGACTTAAGATGCATTCCATCTACATATAGGTCTGTAATGTGTGAACCAAATCCAAAAGATTCTACAATTTCTGTATTACCATTATTCTTATCAAGAGAAACTAGATCTTCGGGCAAAAAATCACTAATTATGATTGGCGAATGTGTGCTTAAGATAACCTGAACGCTGTTGTCTGGAAATTCTACGTTTATAAAGTCTAGCAATTCGGAGAGAAATGTTCTCTGCCAGTCAGGATGTAGATATAAGTCAACCTCATCCATTACAATTAGATGGTTTTTTATGCCGAAATTCTTCTCGTTATGTATATAAGTATATAA
>NZ_JBFRTQ010000059.1:0-29848 GCF_041474195.1 Vibrio sp. 10N.222.52.C3
CGGAAAGCCGCGATGAACCTAAAATAATCGGAACAACTAGCCAGCTTAGAAGAACGATAAACCTGATGTTCTATCGCTATTAACTATTAGAAGATCTATCGATCATTATCAGCATCGAACAATATCGTATAAGTAGAGTGACTGATCGCCCCCCTTCCCCTGAATGTTAAACGATGCAATAGAGTTGCTATATTTGATGGATCAAGGCCTTCAAACTAGAGTTTAGGCTGACCAAAAGATCAGGCAATATCCTCGTATTCGATCCCTCTGCCGCTAAACCCCACTATGCTACTCATTATAAAGTCACTGAGCACTCCAGCCAAGAATGCCATAAAGGTTGCCCTAGCATTTTGTTTAGCTATCTACCTTGCGTTGTATTTTAACCTTGAGAAGCCTTACTGGGCGGCTATCGTGGTCAATATATTGGCCATCACTGATACTATTACTGCTGGCAAGAAAAAAGGCATTCTCAGATTGTTGGGGACGCTTTGTGGCGCGTTTGTCGGGCTTTGGTTAATCGCTGTTTTTGGGCAAGATCGATATTATTTTTTAGCAAACATCGCACTGTTACTCGCAATTTGTATATACATGGGTTCCGATCCGGTCATCGGCTATGCTTACATTACGGCATTTATTGTCTGCATCCTGCTGGCGATATCTGGCAGCTTTGATGGTGTAGCTACATTTAATATTGCGGTACTAAGGCTGCAAGAAACCCTGCTTGGCTTCGTGGTCTATACGACCATCTATAGCGTGGTTTGGCCTGAGGATGATGACACACGCTTTAACAACGAAGTCAGTGTTGTTTTAGAGGCGATGTCTCCCCTCATTCATTCACTCGCTTACAATGACTCAGCGCAGCGTTTCCAGTTACACACGAGCTGCGAGTTAAATATTGAAAGCCCGACCTTCAAAGCGCTGAACGATCTGATGCGCCTGCCCGATTTGCATGGCCGTATGCCTGCCAGAAAGCAGTGGAAGCATCAACAGCAAACTCAAGCAATCTGGGTTGCCAAACAGTTACTGCAAAACGCCCATGATCAAGGGGTTGATCACAATGATTTTTCGATACTTAACCAGGCTATGGCTTTTATTGAAGCATCATCGGTTAATGTCGATTACAAGCCCCCTTTTCCAGAGACAGTCAAACAATTCTACCAGGGTAACTTTAAGAAAAAGCGCTTATTTGCCCGATTACTTGACAACAGCCAGCAACGATTAAGCAATACGTTAGTCGGCACAATGAGCTTCATCTCAGCAATTCTAGTCTGGATATATCTACCAATATCATCGGGAAGTCTGTTCATCATTAACAGTGCCATTTGCGCCTTGATATTAAGCAACATGCCTAGGCAAATGATAAAGCACTGGACCATTGGCTACTTAGCCTTTGGGTCACTGTTCCTCATTCAGTATGTTCTGCTGTTACCTTCGATGACCGAAGTATGGCAATTAATGGCATTTTACTTTGTTAATGTCTTTATGGTGTATCGCCTGTTCGCTGGTAATCAGTGGATGGTCTATCGAGTTCTCGGGGGCAACCTATTAGTAATGATTACCATGAGCGCAACGCAACTTGTGCCTGTTTATGACGTCACTACCCCTTTGAACCTACTCATTTATATGATGGTTGCACTGGCTTTCATCCGCTTTTACACCCGCTTAATACACCGTAAAAGTTAACCACTATAACCTCACACAAAGACCACTAAGGCATAAAGTAATGAAAATGAGTAAATGCTCTGCGCTTGTCGTTATCGACCTGCAACAAGGTATCGTTGATCAATTACCGGAAACCGTGTCCCGACCGATCATAGAGAACAGCCTTGCTCTCTGCGATGCATTTGATGATGCTGATTTACCCGTAATTATTGTTAATGTAGCCGGTCGTCCACAAGGCCGAACGGAACTGCAAAATAAAGCGGCTCAGCCTGACGCATCAAAGATCGTATGGGGAGAGGTCATCGAAAGCCTGCGCCTAAACCCTAATTATCGCTATCTAACCAAATATTCCTGGGGTGCATTTACCAACACAGATTTGCAGAAGCAGCTTTGTGAGCAAGGTATTACGGATATTTATCTGACCGGGGTAGCAACAAGTATTGGGGTCGAATCAACGGCTAGACAAGCATTTGAACTGGGTTATAACGTGGTGATTGTCGAAGATGCGATTGCAGATATGAACCCGATGAACCACCAGCACAGCTGCCAAAATATATTCCCAAAACTCAGTGTTTTAGCAAAAGCTCAAGACTTGCTATAACTGTCTCGTCCTAAAATACGTTGACCGTATTTTCATTAAACAATAAAAAGCCGACAGCGAATTAAGCTGTCGGCTGATGATCGTTCTATCTCAAGTACATTCTATCTCAAACAAGAGAAATAGGATTAAGCGTTAGCTTCACGCTCAGCGATGAACTCAAGAGCCATCTTGATACGAGCGATTACGCGCTCTTTACCAACAAGCTCCATCACAGCATCAACAGAAGGAGACTGACCACCGCCTGTTACTGCTACACGAAGTGGCATACCGATTTTACCCATGCCGATCTCTAGCTCTTCACATACAGCTGCAATTACACCATCTTTGATGTTTGCAGTAGTGAAATCTTCAAGCGCTTCAACCTTAGCAAGCGCAAGCTCTAGTGGGCCTTTAGCAACACCACGTAGGTGCTTCTTCGCTGCGCCAGCTTCAAACTCAGAGAAATCTTCGTAGAAGTAACGAGATTGCTCAGCAAGTTCGATAAGCGTGTTACAACGCTCGCCAACTAGCTTGATCACTTCAGTGATAGCTGGACCGTTTGTTGTATCGATCTTCTGTGCGTCTAGGTGCCATTGCAGGTATTTTGCAACGTACTCAGGCTCAGATGTCTTGATGTAGTGGTTGTTCAACCAAAGTAGCTTATCAGTGTTGAATGCAGAAGCAGACTTGCTGATAGCGTTCAGGCTGAAGAATTCAATCATCTCTTCTTGAGAGAAGATCTCTTGGTCACCGTGAGACCAGCCTAAACGAACTAGATAGTTGTTTAATGCATTTGGTAGGTAACCTTCATCGCGGTATTGCATTACAGAAACAGCACCGTGACGCTTAGAAAGTTTCGCACCGTCATCACCAAGAATCATTGCACAGTGAGCGAACGTTGGAACTGGCGCGCCTAGTGCTTCATAGATGTTGATTTGACGAGGTGTGTTGTTGATGTGGTCTTCACCACGAACAACGTGTGTGATACCCATGTCCCAGTCATCCACTACTACTACGAAGTTGTAAGTTGGTGCACCGTCTGTACGACGAATGATCAGGTCATCAAGTTGGCTGTTTGCGATTTCAATGCGACCACGGATTTGGTCATCAAATACTACGCTGCCTTCTTTAGGGTTACGGAAACGGATAACGCACGCATCGCCTTCTTTTGCTGCTTCGTTTGCTGCAACAATTTTAGGGTGGTTAGCATCGTAGCGAGCCATTTCTTTGTTTTCTTCTTGCTCTGCACGAATTTCATCAAGCAGCTCTTTAGACGCGTAGCATTTGAATGCTTTGTCTTCAGCAAGTAGCTTATCAACCATTTCGTTGTAACGGTCAAAACGCTTAGATTGGTAGTAAGGACCTTCGTCCCATTCCATACCCATCCATTGCATGCCTTCTAGAATTGCATCAACCGCTTCTTGAGAGTTACGCTCAAGGTCTGTGTCTTCGATACGTAGAACGAATTCACCGCCTTGGTTTTTAGCGAATAGCCAAGAGTAAAGTGCAGTACGTGCACCACCAACGTGAAGATAGCCAGTTGGGCTAGGAGCAAAACGAGTTTTAACCGTCATTTAAATACCTTGATTATGTAGGTGATTCTTTTAGTGCTCGCCATTACAAGGCCTGCAATAGTCAAACATCACTAAATTTTGGGCGCTATTTTATCACCACCGCTTAAATCTACAATCAGTAGTGAATGATTAATGCGCTGTTGTTGTACGAAAGCCGTTATTGAAAGGCCAATTACGCCCTTAAAGTCGTAAATAGATAGTCTTAGCAAGTAGATTATAGCCGCACATTCTTAATTTCCCTCTTCCATTCCAAACTGAAACCACCAGCTAGCACTCCACCAAGATCAAATTCTTGAATTTATGTTTGACCTTACCCTTACGGGAAGGTTTATGTTAGGCGTAGATGAGAATTGGAGTATCGATATGAACTACTACACAACGGCGCTCAACGGCCTAAATTGCATGGGTTGCGCGAAGAAAGTTCGCACACTGTTTAGCGATCTCGACAGCACGATGATTAATGACATATCGCCGACCTACATCGATATTTCGACTCCATTTAGTTACATTCAGCTCAACGAACAGTTAGCAACGCTTGGCTATTCTATGGGTAATCAGCTGCACCTTTCGCTATCCGGTCTGAGTTGCGGCAAGTGTGTGAGCAAACTGACTAAAGCGCTTGAACAAACTGAGCAAGCCTTAAACCTAGAAGTCAGCAAACAGGAATTATCACTGGTTACTCTGCTTTCTGAGTCTGAGGTGATTAAGCTGGTCGAAAGCCTGGGTTACCACGCAGCTCCCTACTCAGAAACGAATGACCTTTCATCGAGTTCAGATTTAGAAGACGAACAAGCAGATAAAAAGAGTGAAGATAAAACCGCAGCTAGCCAATATACCTATCACCTTGTTCTTGAGGGGATGACTTGTGCGAGTTGTGTCTCTTCGGTAGAGAAAGCACTGAAAAAGAATGAGTTTGTCGACCAAGCTCAGATCAACCTTGCCGAACAAACTGCCTTGGTTTTCACCTCCAAAACACGTGATCTCATTGAAAACAAGCTCATCGAATCAGTCAAAGCTGCGGGGTATGGCGCCGAGTTCGTTGATGACGCGGCGACTCAACAACAAAAACAGCAAGAACAACAACTTCGTACCCAAAAAGCTTTCCTAAAAAATTCGGTAAGCGCGCTGCTTATCGGTGCTCCGCTGATGGCGTGGGGTCTGTTTGGTGGCAGCATGACTATTGCTACATTTAACGACCAATTGGCTTGGGGCTTAATCGGTGTCGTCTGTTTGGTACTGCTAGCCACTTCAGGTCGTAGCTTCTTCACCAATGCTTGGCAATCCTTGATGCATAAACGCGCGACCATGGACACGCTAGTAGCTTTGGGTACAGGCGCAGCATGGTTCTACTCAATGTTGGTTGTGCTCATTCCATCGTGGTTCCCTGAAGCTTCTCGTCATGTCTATTTTGAAGCAAGTGCGATGATTGTTGGCCTTATTTCTTTAGGTCACTACATCGAAGCCAAAGCCAAAGCGCGTACCACAAAATCTTTACAGGCATTGATTAACTTACAGCCTCAAAAAGCGGTGGTTATTGTCGATGGCAAAGAACAAACCATCGCAGTAGAAGCGATTCAGGTAGGCATGCAGGTACGAGTAAAACCCGGAGAAAAAGTACCGGTTGATGGTGTCGTAGTCTCAGGTGAATCTTATATCGATGAGTCGATGCTGACCGGTGAACCACTGCCCAACGTCAAAACAATAAATGATGGCGTTTCTGCGGGCACTATTAATGGGGATGGTAGTTTAATTATTGAAGCGACTGGGATTGGATCAAGCACCATGCTGGCTCGGATCATTCAAATGGTTCGCCAAGCGCAAAGCAGTAAACCAGCAATCGCCAAGCTTGCCGATTCTATCTCAGCCGTTTTTGTTCCGGTTGTGGTCGCAATCGCAGTTGCTGCCGCCTTAGTTTGGTTTTTTGTTGGCCCACAACCAAGCGCCAGTTACATGTTAGTGGTATCAACCACAGTGCTGATCATCGCTTGTCCATGTGCCTTAGGCCTTGCGACACCACTTTCAATTACTGTCGGCGTTGGCAAAGCCGCTGAGTTTGGCGTTCTGATCAAAGATGCCGATGTGTTGCAATCTGCAAGCAAAATTGATGCTGTCGTGTTTGATAAAACAGGCACCCTAACCCAAGGTAAGCCAACCGTTCAGCAAGCCTTTTATGGCGATTTATCAGAACAAGAATTACTGGCTTGTGCTTATTCAGTAGAAGTAGGATCTGAGCACCCACTTGCCAAAGCCGTTTGCCAATATGCAGAGAGCTTGGAAGTTTCAGTACTCCCACACAGCGAATTTGAAAACCAACGAGGGCTTGGGGTTCAAGCAACAATTAACGGCAAGAAAGTGCAAGTTGGCTCGCTTAAGTACCTCACCCAATTAGGTATCAATACAGAGGTTGGCGCGGATTTCATCGAGCTTTGCCGCTCGCAAGCGTGGACGCCTATTTTCATTGCGATTGACCAAAAACTGGAAGGCATATTGGGCATTTCAGACGCGTTAAAAATAGATAGCAAACAGGCGATAGCTCAACTAAAATCCGCCGGAATTCACACTGTGCTATTAACAGGCGACAACGACTCTGTGGCTCAAGCAATAGGTAAAAGCGTCGGTATCGACGAGGTTATCTCGGAAGTGCTTCCAGAGCAGAAAGCTCAACATATTGTTCAGCTTCAACAGCAATATAAGAGTGTTGCGATGGTCGGAGACGGTATTAACGACGCACCCGCTCTTGCTCAAGCAGATATAGGAATCGCAATGGGCAGTGGCAGTGATGTCGCGATTGAAAGTGCGCAAATGACGCTACTCAACTCATCGCCATTATCAGTAAGCAACGCGATCGAGCTATCTCAAGCGACTGTGAGAAACATGAAGCAAAACCTGTTTGGTGCCTTCATCTACAACTCGCTTGGTATTCCTATCGCGGCCGGTGTGCTTTACCCATTTTTTGGATTTCTGCTTAGTCCAGTAGTTGCAGGGGCAGCGATGGCGATGTCGTCAATTACGGTAGTAAGCAATGCCAACAGGCTGAGATTGTTCAAACCAACTCATTCTAATATTAATAAAAACCATATTCATGAGGTTAACCATGATTCGTAAAATTATGACTCTTACTGCACTCGCTGCAATCTCAGGACAAGCTTTAGCTACTGATGTTCTAAACCACAAATCTCCATACTGCGGCTGCTGCACAGAATGGACTGAACATATGCGAGATGCTGGGTTCGATGTTACTGAGAAGCTCCACGATGATATGAACCCAATCAAACAGAAGCTTGGGGTTACACAAGAGCTAGCCTCTTGCCACACTGCAGAGATCGACGGTTACGTATTTGAAGGACACATTCCAGCAGATGACATTAAAGCCTTTCTAGAAAACCCGCCACGTAATGCGATTGGTTTAGCGGTTCCGGGCATGCCAATGGGTTCTCCAGGCATGGAGTATGGCGATAAGAAAGACGAGTATTCTGTGTATGCGTTTAATGAAAAAGGTCAGGTGTTTGAATACCGTCACTACAACGGAAAATAGAACCTAAACAGACCAACACACAGCAATAAAAAGAAGTCATAAAAATAGAGCCTAGCATTCAGTAAACCCAAGACTGTGGTTTACTTGCTAGGCTCTTTGCTTTTGGACAGTAAAGCAAAACTTGTCGCGGCACCAACCGGGCTGTTAGTACCGCTATGTTCCTCTCGCTAATTAGCTAAGAAGTTATTCAACAACAAAGCTATTTAACAAAGAAGCTCACTCGGCCAATAATCTAATCGACTAAGCAGCCAAGTGAATCAGCTTAGAAGCCGTAAGAAGCACCGAATACGAAAGCGTTGTTTTGCTTAGAATCGCCGTTTGCGAAATCTACACCGTTAGCTTGGCTGCGGAACTCAAAGTAAGGTTGAACGCCTTGACGAGTCCATGTTGCACGTAACTCGTGGTCCATTGCTTCAGCTTCGATCATGTATACGTTGTTGTAGCTAAGCGCTAGGTCAGCATTCACTGTGTAAGCAATGCGGTTATCCATGCGGTAGTCAGTTTTATCATCGTTAGAAGTGTCGTCGATGTGTGCACGAGTACGGTTGCTAATAGAGATGCCGTTATCGAAGTTGTAACCGATCTTAACTAATGGACGGAACTGAATGCTTTCGCCTGCAGAGAATAGGTGTTGGTAACCCGCAGCAACCCATAGGTTGTCAGTGATGTTGAAAGCTTGCTCACCACCTACAGTGATGCCTGGAGTAGTATTACCTGCGCCGCCATTTTCAGATTCAAGTTTGCCCAGTTGGATACCATCAAACTCAGAATAAACCGTGAAACCGCCTAGAGAGTTGTCAAACGTGTGACCAGCTTCTAGCGTAGAAGTCATGTCAGAACCGTGGATACGGCCATCGTCATGAATTTGGATGTTACCCGTTACGTAAGAAGAACCAGCAAAAGCACTAGAAGCGAAAGCAAGAGAAAGAGCACTTAGAGCGATAATTTTTTTCATAGTAAACTGCCTTAGTTTAATTTTTTCAGCGGCACATCTTCGGTACATCATTCACCTTCACCGCTTGAGTAGTTGGTAGCCTCCCTGGCATGAAATCTATGTTGCTCGAATTAATTCGCGTTTAAAAATAAAAGACTGGGCAGAGTGATCTCTCTCACTGTCAAAAAAGAAAAAGTTATTTAATACTTTAAAATCAATCTCTTAAAAATATAAAAATTGATAAAAAACTCAAGACAAAAAAACACACAGATCCAGATCACATTATTTCACGTCGCGAAATTAGAATGAGTTAGTTCAATCACACTTGATTTAGAGTTTTTTATGGAGGACTTATTTTTTGAAGAGAATAATGAGAAGCGCGTCACTTTTGCGATGGAACTCACCTTATGTGCATTGTTGACGATATAAACAAAGAGTATTTCTATATGTTTCAGCTTAAGAGAAGTGCCTAACTTAGTTTGGACGAAAAAAAAGCTCCCACTTTTATCTAAATAAGACAATAGCTAGGGAGCTTTTCTATTAATGTTGCTTATCGATTATTTTACCGAAGTCACTCGACTTACTTTCTCGCCACTTTCAGAGATAGAGCGGATGTAAGTTTCGCCAGAAACCGATGGACGTTGTTGCTCATCAAACGTTAGCCAGTTTTCACCATCAGCTGAGTATTGAAGCTCTACGCCTGGGAATTGAACGTTCATTGCAAGCTTGCCATCAACCACTTTTGCACCTGGAACTGGTAGTCGGTAATCAATACCCGCTTTTTCTAGCTTAGCTAGCTCACGTTGACCAAGAATATTCGCGAAGCGATTAAAGTCGCTGTTCAACGCTTGCTTATTCACTAAGTTAGTTTCTTGAGAGTATTCAACACCAACCTTGTAGTCGTTTTCCCAATCTGCTCGGTGCCATGCGCGCTCTGCTGCTGCCAATACGCGAGGGAACACCATGTATTCATATTGCTCGTCAGTACGTACTGTTTCTGACCAAAGTTGAGCTGACAGACCGTAGAAAGGTTTCGCTTCAACCTCACCTTTACCAGTAAAACCATTGCCGTCACGGTCTAGAGATGTTTCTGCGTTTTGTGGCATGTTCTCTGGCGCAAAGCCAAACATCTTACGAGTATCGGTTGCACGTGTTGCCCAGTAGTAACCACGTTCTGCTGCGTCTACTTCGTATGGCATATCCATGTATACGTAATCTGGGTTAGAAACAATTACGTCATAACCTTTCGCAGACCAGTCGTAAACTGATGAAGTGCCGCCCCAGTAAAGAACATCCCAGAAGTTAACGCGCGTACTTTCTGTTGCAAATGCTTCTTCACCTTCGCTGTATTTCAGGCCATCTTGCCACGCTTGGAAGTGTGGAATACCCTTCTCAGCAACAATCTTAGACACCTCTTCTGCAAAGTGGCTTGGCAGGTGACCGAAATCGCTTACTGTACCGTCAGCAATTAATTTCTGACATTGTGGAGATTGTTGGAACGGCTTATCTTGCTTAGATAAATCAATGTTACCTTTCCAAGCCACTTTATCTTCTGCATTAATATCTTGTAAGCCTGCGCCTAACTTGATGTTTTTCGCTTCATCGCCGCCGAAGTGCCAAGTCGTTAGCGGTACGCCCGCTTCTTGGTGCATTGCCGCCACTTCAGAGATTACTTTATCGACGAAGTGAGTTGATGACTCCATACATGGGTTAATGAAGCTTTGCTTATCGTAGAACTGAACCGTGGTTACATTCGATGTATCTTGCGGATCCATCAAGCGGTATTCGTTCGCTTCTGCTTCTTTGCCTTCCGCCATGAGACGAGTGTAACGCGCTTCCATTGATACCACAGCTGAACGAGCGTGTGCTGGCATATCAATTTCAGGGATAACTTCGATGCTGCGCGCTTTAGCGTAGCTTAGGATCTCGACGTAATCCGCTTTACTAAAGAAACCAGAGCCAAAGTTGTCTGTTGTTGGACCAGAACCTAGCTGAGGCAGTAAGCAGCTTTGTTCATCCAAATCAAAACAACGATTAGACCCTACATCCGTTAGCTCTGGTAAACCTGGAATTTCTAAACGCCAACCTTCATCATCCGTTAGGTGAAGGTGCAGTTTATTCATCTTGTATGCCGCCATTTGATCTAGCGTTGCTAGGATGGCATCTTTTGAGTGGAAGTTTCGAGCAACGTCCACCATCACACCACGATAATCAAAGCGCGGCGCATCTTTAATTGACAGTTGTGGTAATGATTCAGCGTTCTGACTATCTATTAGGCCAAAAATAGACTGAACTGCGTAGAAAGCACCCGTTTTATCAAACGCTTTAATTGCAATCCCCTCTTCCGAGATGCTTAGTTCATAAGCGCCAGATTTCGCTAAATCACCCGTAAACTGAGTAGGAACAACAGCGACACTCACAGGTAGGTCGCCACTCACATCTACGTTTACCACATCTGCACGTTCTTCAATTGCAGCGAACTGATCAGCGTCGAATGCGTCGTTTGGTAAAGCAATACCACCAGCAATACTTACAGAACCTTCACCCGCTTCTACCGACATTGGCGTTGGCAATAGCGTTGTTGATACATCTTGAGTTGCTAGATCAGCATTCTTTTCAAAACGCGTCACCGCTGTCGCCATTACGTTATTATCATCAGGCGTACGCTTAAGGTTATTACCCTCTAGACCAGTTACGAACGATGCAACATCTTCTGTATTCAATGATGCAATCATCTTAGGTTCTGCGTTTGGCGCCGTCACGAATGCACCTGGCATAAAGTCAGTTTCAAACAGTTGCCAGTATTCACTGGTTAATGGAAGAATCACTTCTTCACCAGCCGCAAAGCCGTCAAATTTTTCAGTAGGTTCTAGCTTGTGAAGGTCACCAGTAACGCGAGTGATCTTAAATTGCTCATTATCAACATCTAAAATAAGACGAATACTGTGGAAGTAGATGCTCCAATCTTTAGAGTCAATCGCTTCACCGTCATTGGTTAGCGTCATGTTCACTTTATTACATGACGCCCATTCAGCACCTAGGTCCTGACAAGCCAAGCCTTCATTCGCACCATGATTAGTTAGAATTTCGTACTGAACATCAAGATTATCAGCCAGTGCATTCACTACTTTTTGTTCTGGTGCTTGCGTTACTGCACAACCTGTTAGGCCAGCCAATACCGCTACAGATAGTAAGTTTCTCTTCAACATCGTATTCACCCATAAATTAAAAATTGAGTAAGAAGCAAAATGGAGCGCTTCGAAAGTTAGATAAACTATATGGGCTTATTTTTTACCGTGAATTAAATCGAGCTAATAAAGTGATCGGCTTCAAATCTCAAAAATATTGATAAATTTAATTTAAATAAAATCATCAAGTTACAAGCAACGGCACTTCCGTCATTTTAATTTTGACGTAAAATTTGAGAAATGAATCACAATCTTTTTTACCGATTTCATAAAATCGTGTCATTGGTAGTCAGAAAGGATTTAGAGTTTCAGCGTATTGTTATACTTTTCGTACAAACAACGTGACATTGTTCTCAAAAAAAACCGTTAAAAAACATCGTCAAAATCGATTTTAACGAGTTTAATACTTCCTTAAGGAGCTCCCTTTGCGTCCACTCTGGTACATGGTTTTATTCGTTCTCGCTTTTTCAGCTAGGCAAGCGGTCGCCGAGCCCCTTTATTGGCAAGCACAAAAGGATGATCTGACACTCACTATCTTAGGTTCAGTGCACGTTGGAGACGAGAGTATGTACCCCCTTCCTTCGGCGATCACCGACGCGCTAAAAAACAGTGATGGCTTAATTATCGAAACGGATATCAGAAAGTCTGATGGCGTTGTATATCCCCGCAACAAACTCACGACTGCCGATGTACTCAATACAGAACAGCTGCAATTATTAACCGACATATCAAAATCATTGGGCATGCCGACGCAACAACTGCTTCGCTCACCGCCTTGGGCAACTTCTCTCTCCATACAAATGCAGCAGTTAAAAAACCTTGGTTATGGCTCCGCCAGCGGCGTTGATGCGACGCTAGCGAACAAAGCGACTACCCAAGATGTTCCGGTTATCAGTTTGGAGCCTCTGCAATTCCAAATAGACCTGATGACAAAACAAAAGGATGACGGTAAGGAATGGTTAGTCAGTAGCCTAGAAGAATTTGACCAAACTGATCGTGTGGTTCATTGCCTGATTGAAAGCTGGAAAGCGGGCGATTTAGCGAAGCTGGAAGCCTTCTCAGAGCTATCAGAGATGTCACCTGAACTTGAGAAAGCGTTCTTAACCGATCGCAACATAGACTGGGCAAACAAGCTATCCGCCAATAATTGGAAACTTAAGTCTAAAGGGAACTACTTGATAGTAGTTGGCACCTTGCACCTAATTGGAGAAGGTAACCTTATACAGTTATTAGAAAAGAAAGGTTTCAGTGTCATCCAGCAATCGCAAAGCCAACCAGCCCAATGTCAATTTGCGGCTAGCCCAAAAGGCTAACAATACTCACCTCATTTTGTTTTCGTTATAAAAGCATTTCCTTAATAACAGAATCTTTACATTTAATAGCACCATTGCGGTGCTATTATCTTCCGCTCTTTTTTCCTATGGCGTTGTTCTAATGAAACCAGTACTTTTTGCTTTCCCTTTAGCCCTCACGATGCTGATGACCTCAATAGCCTCAGCCAAAGAAACATGCACCATCGAACAGTTTCAGGCGATAGACATACAACCGGATACTAAAGGCGGTGTATTAGATAAAGAAAGCGGACAGTTTTTGATTACTGAGAAACCACCGATGCGCTGCGCCAATATTACATTCACAACATCTACAACACGAAACCGTATCGCAAGCCAGATGAACAACAATTTTGAAGCAAACTTTTACGACAACCAAATGGGAAGCTCTCACTCGGTGACGTTTGATGAAGATGAAGTAAAGGCAGGTTACATTCGAATAGGCCCGAATAAGCCAGCGGAAGCGTATGTTTGTTTTGTTACTTCAGAGACTCCAATCAAAAACATCACCTGTGATGTCAAGTAAACAGGTTTGGGGCTACTGGCTATTGGGTCAACCCTTGTCTCTATAAAGGGCATTTAGAACAACAAGAGATTCCCGACTCGCTCTAGGGAATGACGTACATACCGGAAAGCAAAAAAGCCGTAGCACCTTCTACTACAAAGAGTGCTACGGCTTTCTTTTATGTGGTCGGTGAAGAGCTATTTTGAACATCAGGCGAACCCCACCTAGGTTCAAATCCCATTTCCCTTCCCCTGAAACGACGAAAGCCTGCTCAATGAGCAGGCTTTCTAAATGTGGTCGGTGAAGAGGGATTCGAACCCCCGACCCTCTGGTCCCAAACCAGATGCGCTACCAAGCTGCGCTATTCACCGAGATATCTAACTGGCTCATTGCCTGTCGATGGAGCGTATAATACGGGTTCTGAATTTATCCGCAAGGGCTTTTTCTCATATTTATTGCGATTTTGAATCGTTCGAACAAAAGACATACAACAACGAGCATGATGTGACGAAAAACACACAGTTACCAACAAGTATTTAACTTATGAAACAGGATTGATCCAGATCAGTGAATTGATAATGCTTGTTAATACACTAAGCCATGTCATATAACTTTGAGGTATACACATGGACTTTTGGCTAGATCTCCTATTTGGTAATGCGGTGGGACTATCTTCAATGATAGTAATCTTCGGGGCTCTGGGTCTCATGATGTTTTATGGAGGCTTCTTCATATACAAAGTTATGACTGAAAAATCTCCTCACTAGAATCGCTCTGCCTAAATCATTTACTTTTAAGTATTCTTTTACTTTATAAGTAAATGTCAAAACGCTTTGCACCGGAGCAGACTTATTGTCTTCTCCGGTTTTTTCATTTTTAAACCTAACCTCAACTTAGGTATACTTACCCTATCCTTCTCCAACTTGAGATACACACTATGTCTCATGATGATGACTTAGATC
Source organism: Vibrio sp. 10N.222.52.C3 (assembly GCF_041474195.1). Lineage (NCBI taxonomy): Bacteria > Pseudomonadati > Pseudomonadota > Gammaproteobacteria > Vibrionales > Vibrionaceae > Vibrio > Vibrio sp. 10N.222.52.C3. The sequence goes on from NZ_JBFRTQ010000059.1 coordinate 14,272, forward strand.
TATTCCAAGAAATGATGGGCGATGTTAAACGTATCGACCACGACACCGCTGAACACCAGAAAGTACACCGAGTCACCGAATCTCACCTTGCTAAGCGTGAAGCCGCTATGTGGCTGTCTGACGACGAGAAAGACTACTTATCATTAGACTATTCGCCAATGATCAAGCCAGACGATGTTGTTGCTTATAAAAAAGACGGTGTACAAGAAGGCGTATACAAAAAGCTGCGCCTAGGAAAATACCCTATTCAAGCCAAGCTCGACCTTCATAGGAAAACACTGAAAGACGCACGTAACGAAGTGCTTTCATTTTTGCGTCAGTGTTTAAGAATGGATGTTCGTACCGTCATCATTGTTCATGGTAAGGGTGAGCGTTCGAATCCACCTGCAATGATGAAAAGCTACGTGGCAAATTGGCTAACACAAATCAACGACGTTCAATGTGTTCATTCTGCTCAGCAATTTCATGGTGGTACGGGCGCAGTCTACGTAATGCTCAGAAAGAGTAATGAGAAAAAGCTAGAGAACAGAGAGCGCCATCAAAAACGCACCAGTTAATAGGTTGAGATAGATAAATGGACTAGTAACGATTTTGCATCAAGATCGATATTTCGTGCCTAGACTCACACCAAGTGCTAAAATTACCTCAGTTAACGAATTTCAACTCAAAGCAACTATCCAAAGGTTGCTTTTTGTTTATCTACATTTCCGTTGTGAAACGCTAAGAGAATATCATGTCACAAGAATCCCAAGCTAAACGCCTTAATAAATACATCAGTGAAACTGGTTTTTGCTCACGCCGCGAAGCCGATAAACTGATTGATGCAGGCCGAGTTACTATTAACGGTAAGATCCCTGAAATGGGTACTAAAGTCTTGCCAGGTGATGATGTTGAGATCGACAATAAGCCTGTTCGCTCAAAAGAGAAGCCGATTTACATTGCTCTCAATAAACCAACAGGTATCACCTGTACGACTGAGCGTGATATTCCTGGCAACATCGTCGACTTTATTGGCCACCACAAGCGCATTTTCCCGATTGGTCGTCTAGATAAGCCTTCTGATGGCCTTATCTTCCTAACCAATGACGGCGACATCGTAAACAAGATCCTACGTGCAGGTAACAACCACGAGAAAGAATACGTGGTGCGTGTAGATAAGCCGATTACGACGGAATTCTTGAAGCAAATGAGCGCTGGCGTTCACATTCTCGATACAGTCACTTTGCCATGTAAAGTAGAGAAAGAGACTAAGTTCTCATTCCGAATTACGCTAACACAAGGCCTTAACCGCCAAATTCGCCGTATGTGTGAAGCGCTCGGTTATGAAGTATTTAAGCTACGCCGTGTTCGTATTATGAATATCTCACTAGACGGTATTCCTAACGGCAAATGGCGCTACCTGAGCGACGAAGAGATCACTGAAATTTTAGCGATGTGTGAAGGCTCAGTAAGTACGGAAGATGCGTCAAAAATGAACGCGAAAGGTCAACGCATTCGCAAAGCGACTGACGCGAAACTTTTTGATAGCCGTGAAGAGAACCAAGCTTCAACAGCGCGCCGTAATCAAAACGAGAACCGTACTCGCACTTACCGCGGTAACAATGCGGATGAATTCCGTCATGCACCTAACTCAAAGCGTGGCCGCAATTCATCAAATGGTGAAAGCGGTGGTAATACCGAGAACTGGAAATCGAACTCTCGTTCAGAGCGTTCTAATTCAGATAGAAACCGTTCGGATCGCAATCGCACAGATCGTAGAAGCGGTAAGCCGGCAAACCGCAGCCAAGATTCAAACAGACCGAACAAACCTGCACCAAAGCGTGTTGGTGGTACTTTAGGTCTGAAGAAGTAGTCTGAATCAGTAAGACGAGACACTCGATATAAAAACGCCCGCTAGATTAGTCTACCGGGCGTTTTTGTTGGTCATTCGATAGTTTTATCATCATGACAACAATCTATAAACATAGATCAGCAAACTGGCCGCGAGTCAGCAGTGTTAAGTCTTTTGGGTCTAATTCAATCTCTAGCCCACGCTTACCTGCACTCACACATATCGTTTCAAAACCTGTCGCACTGGAATGAACGAAGGTAGGTAGTGCTTTCTTCTGACCAAGCGGACTAATTCCCCCCACGACATAACCCGTGGTTTTCTGAGCAATATCTGGATCAGCCATCTCTGCTTTTTTGCCTTTCGCCGCTTTTGCTGCCAGCTTTAGGTTTAGCTTCTGGTCGACAGGAATAACGGCAACCGCCAAATCTTTCGCCACACCATTCAAGCAGAACAACAGCGTTTTGAATACACGTTTGGGATCTTGACCAAGCGCTTCAACGGCTTCTAAACCATAGTTCGTATTATTGGCATCATGATGGTACTGATGCACGCTATGAGCGATTTTCTTTTTCTTGGCGAGATTGATTGCTGGGGTCATAACAAATCCAAACGATAGATAAACAAAAAGCGACGCCGAGGCGTCGCTTTAGTTAAATTTATCATGGTGCTAGAGTCAATCTAATTTAGCACCTATTGATACAATTGCTTGGATTCAATTACTTGTAAACCATTTGGCCTGAAGGCGCGTACTTGTTCACGTCAACCGGGCTGTTTGCTTCTAGGTACTCTTTCAGTACTTCAGCATCAACAAAACCAGTATTTACGTAACCTGGGTGATCAGACAGTTTAGGGTAACCGTCACCACCAGCAGCGTTAAAGCTTGGTACTGTGAAACGGTAAGTTTCGTCTAGACGAAGCTGTTTGCCACCGATGAATACATTCGATACTTCACCGTTCGCTACTGTCATAGAGATACCAGCAAACTGAGCGTAAGCACCAGAATCGATTGGTTTAGTCGCTACTACATTTAGGTAATCCAGAACTTCTTTACCCGTCATGTCTGTGTAAGTCAGGATGTTTGCAAAAGGCTGTACCTTCAGTACATCTTTGTAAGTAACATTACCGGCTTCAATTGAGTCACGAACGCCACCAGAGTTCATCACAGCGAAGTCTGCTTTTGCACGCTCCATGTGAGAAGTCGCAATCAAACGACCTAGGTTGGTCTGTTGGAAACGAACGACGTTACGATCGCCTTCAAGCTTGCCATTTGTCTCAGCGATTTGAACTTCTAGCTGTGCCTGACCTTGCTCTTGGAAAGGACGTAGGAATTCAAGTAGCTCTGGGTCTTGTGCGATTTCATCTTGAATAAGAACACGTTGCTTCTTACCGTCGATCTTAACTTTCTTCTTAAGGTTAACTGGAATCAGGTCGTAGCTCACCATCTCTAGCTCGCCATTACGGAATTCGTAATCAGCACGACCTACGTACTTGCCCCACTCGTGAGCTTGAACGATGTAAGTACCGTTCTGTACGTCAGGCTTACACTCATCACCCGGCTTGAAGTTTTTCTTCGCAACGTTAGGGCCTTCCATACATACAGGCTCTTGAGAGTGACCACCAACGATCATGTCTAGATCGCCTTCGTTTAGGTAACGAGCAAGTGCGACATCACCCGGAGCATTAACACCACGTTGGCCATTTTCGTAGTGACCCATATGAGTCACAGCAAAGATTAGATCCGGTTTTTCTGTTTCTTTAAGTTCAGCGATTAGCTTCTTCGCTTCTTCTTTAGGATCACGGAAGTCGATGCCTGCGATAAATTCAGGGTTACCAATCTTTTGGGTATCTTCAGTTGTTAAACCAATAACCGCAATCTTGATGCCTTGCTTTTCGAACATCTCGTAAGCTTGGAACTTACGTTCACCTGTCGCTTTATCGTAGATGTTTGCAGATAGCATTGGGAAGTTAGCCCAGTCGATCTGCTTTTGTAATACGTCTAAAGAGTTATCAAACTCGTGGTTACCCAATGCCATGGCATCGTAACCAATTTTGTTCATACCTTTAAAATCAGGTTCTGCGTCCTGAAGGTCTGACTCTGGAACACCCGTGTTGATGTCACCGCCAGATAGAAGCAACACGCTACCGCCTTCTGCTTCAACTTCTGAACGAAGTTGGTCAACTAGCGTTTTACGTGCAGACATGCCGTATTCGCCATATTTATTCTGCCAGAAACGACCATGGTTATCGTTTGTGTGAAGAATCGTTAGCTTGTAAGTTTCGTCTTGGTTCCAATCATGAGCTGATTGAGACGCACACCCAGCTAGAGTAGCTAGAATTGCAGCACTTAGTGCTGTCTTTAGAATAAGGCGTTGCTTCATTGTCATACCTTTGAACTTTTTAGGGAATCCACTGCTTTTTATAATCTATTGCGACCCCTTTCCTGGAGTTCGAACAATAAGACTTCAACATGACTAATCTTAAATTAACATTCTAGATGTAACACGACGATTTCATATTTATGTCGAATTGGTCACGCATAGGTCAACAGTTAAGTGTAACAAAATTATGAGATTACACTCAAACTTCCCCTGCATCACAAGCAATCGTTTACTTACAAAGTGTGATGAATATCAGTAATTTACTGCAAACAGGACTGACCTCACACTCATATAAGAGTTTCTTAGGTAATAACCCGCCACGTTAACAACTCTTTAAATGAACGGTTTATGTTCGGCTGCTTTTACGAGATTAAAAAAAGCCCAATTCAGAGAACTGGGCTTTCTTAGATCAACTTTGTTAAATAACGTTTCCGTTACTTCACATCCATCTCAATTATTTAATATCAATATGCTCAAAGCCTTTGATAAGGTCATCAAGTGCTTTCATCTGCTTCAAGAACGGCTCTAGTTTGTCTAGAGGTAGCGCAGATGGGCCATCACAACGAGCTTGGTCTGGGTTTGGGTGAGCTTCAATGAACAGACCCGCAATACCCGTAGCAAGACCCGCTTTAGCAAGTTCAACCGTTTGCTCACGACGACCGCCAGATGCAGCACCTGATGGGTCACGCATTTGTAGAGAGTGCGTCACGTCGAAGATGATTGGGCTACCGTTTGAAGACTTCTTCATTACGCCAAAGCCAAGCATATCCACAACAAGGTTATCGTAACCCATGCAAGCGCCACGCTCACAAAGGATGATGTTGTCATTACCGCACTCAGCGAACTTATCAACGATGTTGCCAACTTGATTCGGGCTCATGAACTGAGGCTTCTTCACGTTGATTACTGCGCCAGTCTTAGCCATTGCTTCAACAAGATCAGTTTGACGAGCTAGGAATGCAGGTAGTTGGATTACATCAACCACATCCGCAACAGGCTGAGCTTGAGCTTCTGTGTGGATATCAGTAATGATCTTCACGCCGAAAGTATCTTTCAGCTCTTGGAAGATTTTGAGACCTTCTTCCATTCCTGGACCACGGTATGAATGAACTGAGCTGCGGTTCGCTTTATCAAAAGACGCCTTAAATACGTAAGGGATGCCCAGCTTCTCGGTTACTTTTACATAGTGCTCACAGATCTGCATAGCAAGATCGCGAGATTCAAGAACGTTCATGCCTGCAAATAGCGTAAATGGCTTGTCGTTAGCAATTGGCATATCGCCAATATGAACTGTTTTCTGTTCCATCATATTCTCTCTAAATAATTATTAATTAGTGAACAACCACTGTCTTTTCGTTCATGACGTTCACTTGAGATTTCAGTAACTCAGATGCCGGGTCATCTGGGCATTGGTCGATAAAGTATTGATAATCGGTTGCGGCTACTTGGTGACAGTCTAGCTGCTGATAGATAAAACCGCGGTCACGGATTTCATATGGGTCATCAGGTACAAACGTCAAAGCAAGGTCAGTACACTTCAATGCAAGTGTATAACGCTCTTCTCGCAGCAGTGCACTCTTGAGCAGGGCTAACCACTTACCAATAATTGTTGGGTGGTCGGCGACTTCTAAGTGCTCAGGTTTCACCTTAGCTAATGGGCCATCATGGCCAATTAACCATGCTCGCAGCGTTTGTTCGCCAACGTACTCACCGTTATAAGGGTTAATATAGGCTGCAGCTTGCCCGTACCAACTTACTTTAAGTAAGAATTGAGTCGGGAAAGAGACGCCCTCTACAGGAAAGCCTAGCTTGCGACCTAGAAAAAGAAAGATCGCCCCCAGACTCACTGGAATACCTTTCTTTCTCTCAAGCACTTTATCGATGAACGCGTTTTCCGAAGAGAAATACGCATCTTTATCGCCAGCAAAACCCCATTCATAAAAGAATAGTCGAATAAAAGATTCAAACTTCTGCTGTTCATCGGTTTCATTAACCAAAGCAAACTCGGCGTCTTTTAACAATCTCGCCAGCTCTTGCTCAGCCCAGCTGTCTTGAGTTTCTGGGTTAATCGCTTTATTTAAGATCAATGCACCTTCAGCTAACTCTAGCTGGTCAAAGTCTTCATCAAAAAATTCGTACATACGTAACTAACCGAAATAAGGAGATAATTAACCGAAAAATGTTGGTGTCTTGGTCATTGCAATTTTGCCTGCCATCGCTAACCAGCCAAGTGCACCAAAGAAAGAGAAAACTCTCAATAGCTTGTTTTTACCCAACTTAAGTGCAAAGAAGCCCAGTGCGATGTAAGCCATAACACAAGTTAGTTTTTCGGTTAACCATGGCGCTGCTGGTGTAAATGGAATAAAGCCAGTGATAAAAATCAAACCAATACCCGATAGCAGTAGCAACGAGTCATTGATATGAGGGAAACGCTGCAAGAAAGGATGCTTAAGCTTTGGTGAGTTAACCATCATCAGAGCGAAACGAATCGAAAGAAGTAGCGCGCTTATAGCAATCGTTAGTAGGTGAAAATGTTTTAAACCTTCGTACATGGTATTCCTTTATATTTTTATATGTGCTTTCGTTAACACGAGCCAAACAATACCCGTTAATGCCCTGTATTTCTGCGTTAATTCTCTGTATTTCCGCGTTAAATGCATTATCGAGTTAAGTGTATTGTCGAGTTAAAGGTATCAATTTAGCAAGTTCATCATCTATTGCTCACAAGATGATTAACAGCAGCCTATGAGCAGTAACGACCCAATGTCACTCGGTCATTACCACCGTAATCTTTTTCTGTAACCACATCCAAGTAGCCCAGTTGTTGCATTATCTCACGTACCGCTAAGCCTTGGTCATAGCCGTGTTCAAATGCTAGCCAGCCTTCGTTTTCTAAAAAACCGCGTGCGTTTTCAGAAATGTATCGAATATCAGCTAAACCTTTCTCTTCAGCAACTAACGCGGTAATCGGTTCAAAACGCACGTCACCTTGAGATAAGTGAGGATCGTTCTTCTCAATGTAAGGTGGGTTAGAAACAATCAGAGAGAATTTCACAACGCCTTCAGAGCTCAAAGGCTCAAACCAACTACCATGCAAAAAAGTCGCATTGGTGATGTTGAGACGCTGTGCATTCTCTGTCGCAAGCTGCTGCGCTTCAGGGCGAAGATCAATACCCGTCACCTGTCGATTCGGCATCTCAGACGCCAATGCTAACGCGATAGCACCTGTACCTGTCCCTAAATCGAGAATCGCGCCTTGCTTGCCAAAGGTTTTATCCAACGCTACTTCAACCAAACGCTCGGTATCTGGGCGTGGGATTAATGTAGAAGGGGAAACTTTTAACGGCAGTGACCAAAACTCACGCTCACCGATAATGTAAGCCACAGGCTCACCGGTTAAGCGACGTTTTAGAAGGGCATTGAATTCAGACTCTTGCTCAGAGGTGAGATGCTTCTCAGGCCAAGTCAGTAGGTAAGATCTTGGTTTATCTAAGGCGTGACAAAGCAGTACCGCGGCATCAATAGAGGGTGATGTGTTATCACCCTCTTGAAGCTTTACGATTGCTGCTTTTAAAGCACTTTCAACCGTATATGCTGACTGCATACTGGTTAGTTGTTCTCTGCAAGTGCAGCAAGCTGATCGGCTTGGTGCTCTTGAAGTACAGGATCAAGCAAGCTTTGCATGTCACCTTCAAGTACTTCGTTAAGACGGTAAATTGTAAGGTTGATACGGTGATCCGAAACACGGCCTTGTGGGTAGTTGTACGTACGAATACGGTCACTACGGTCACCCGAACCTAGTAGGTTACGACGTGTATCAGAAACCGCTGCCGCGCGGCGCTCTTCTTCTGCTTGAACAATACGAGCAGCAAGAACAGCCATCGCTTTCGCTTTGTTTTTATGCTGAGAACGCTCGTCCTGACACTCTACTACTGTACCCGTTGGTAAGTGAGTAATACGGATTGCTGAATCCGTGGTGTTAACGTGCTGACCACCCGCGCCTGATGCACGGAAAGTATCAATTTTAAGGTCGCCCGCTTTGATTTCTGGAAGATCCGCTTCTGGGATCTCAGGCATAACCGCAACCGTACATGCTGACGTGTGAACACGGCCTTGAGATTCGGTTTCAGGTACACGTTGTACACGGTGACCGCCTGACTCAAACTTCATGGTGCCGTAAACAGCGTCGCCACTAACCTTAGCGATCATCTCTTTGTAGCCGCCTTGCTCAGAAGCATTGCTGCTCATGATTTCAACACGCCAACCTTTCTTCTCAGCAAACTTAGAGTACATACGGAACAGGTTGCCCGCGAAGATACCTGCTTCATCACCACCCGCACCTGCGCGGATTTCTAGGAAACAGTTACGCTCATCGTTTGGATCTTTTGGAATAAGAAGAATCTGTAGCTCATCAGTCAGACGCTCAATTGCTGCTTTCGCATCTTTGATTTCATCTTGAGCCATTTCACGCATTTCTGCGTCGTCTTCGTTTGCCATCTCTTCAGCAGCTTCTAGATCTTCTTTCGCTTGCTGGTATGACTGGAAGCAAGCTGTCACTTCTTCAAGTTGAGAGTATTCTTTCGAAAGTGCACGGAATTTGTCTTGATTCCCGATTACATCTGGATCACCAAGTAGATGTTGAACTTCTTCATAGCGTTCAACAAGTGTTTCAAGCTTTACTAGAATCGAGGCTTTCATAATGTCTTATCTTGTTGGAGGTCTAATATTATTGAGGGTTTTCTAAGCCCAAACTCTGTCTAATGACCATTAATTTTGCAGGTTCTCCTTGCTCAGCTGCACTTTGAAGTGCGCGCGTTGGAGCATGGATCAATTTGTTTGTGAGCTTATTGCTGAGCTCGAGTAAAACTTTTTCAGGGTCACCGCCAGCGGCAAGCGATTGTAAACTTTTACTTAATAATTCTTCGCGGATTTCGTTAGCCGATTTACGGTAATCTCGAATACTGTCTACCGCTTGTAAAGAGCGCATCCAACTCATGAACGCGGCACTTTCTTCACTGACGATCGCTTCAGCTTGAATCGCTTCAACTTTACGTTGTTCGATATTGCCATCAACAATCGACTGCAAATCATCAACCGAATAAAGGTAGGCATCATTTAGATCACCAACCTGCGATTCCACATCACGTGGAACGGCAATATCAACCAATAACATCGGCTGATGCTTTCTTGTTTTTAGAGCAGTCTCAACCATACCCTTACCGATAATAGGCAATGGACTTGCGGTTGAGCTAATTACGATGTCCGCTCGATGAAGATGATCAGGGATCTCATTCAAGCTGATCACTTCAGCACCAAATTCTTCTGCTAGCCCTAGAGCACGTTCTCGAGTTCGGTTCGCCACAATCATTTTTGTACAGCCATTCGCCGAAAGGTGCTTAGCCACCAGCTCAATGGTTTCACCCGCACCAACCAGTAACACGGTTGAATCTGCGATGGATTCAAAAATATGCTTGGCTAAGGTACAGGCTGCGTAAGCTACAGAAACCGCGCTTCCGCCGATTTCAGTTTCAGTTCGAACACGCTTCGCAACAGAAAATGATTTCTGGAATAGTTTTTCCATTGAAGCATCAACGGATTTGTTCTCTCGCGAGTCCGTATACGCTTGCTTCACCTGACCTAAGATCTGCGGTTCACCCAAGACTAAAGAGTCCAAACCACAAGCAACGCGCATTAAGTGTTTAATCGCCGCCTGCTCTTCATGGATATAAAGGCTTGGCTTTAGCTCTTCTGGGCTAACTTGATGGAAAACCGACAACCAATCGATGAGTTTGTTTTTAGCCACGCCTTTAACGTCGCAATACACTTCAGTTCGATTACAGGTAGAAAGTATGACACTTCCATTCACGTGTGCATTTGCGTTAAGTTGCTTGAGTGCCTCAGATAATTTATCTGGACCAAAAGCGACTTTTTCTCGCAATTCAACCGACGCTGTATTGTGATTGATACCTACGGCAAGCAAAGACATGTATCAGAAGTTCTCGATCAGGGAATGGAAACAAGGGGCGAATTTTACTTGATGCATGGCTCTATTTAAAGAGCAAGCGGGATTTGTTTTCCTGAGTTCGTGAATTCAATGCTATAGTTGAAGCGTTTTTTAGATAAATTTGAACAAGTTGTGAGCAAATATGAGCAAACTTCGTAGAATCACGTCTCTTATTTTTATGACCATAATTATGGTGGGTTGCTCGTCTATACCTGAACAACCGACCAGTGTTGAGTGGCAAAGTCACCAAAACCGACTTCTACAGATAGAAAACTACCAAGCCTCGGGCAAGCTCGCCTACATTTCTCCAGAGCAGCGCCAAAGCCTAAACTTCATTTGGAAGCATTCACCAAATCACAGTCAATTAAGGCTCACGACATTCCTCGGTCAAACCGCATTGAACCTGACTATAGATCCGTCGGGGGCCAAAGTGGTGACCTATGACGACCAAGTATTTACTCACGCAAGTGCCTCTGTATTGGTTGAGCAACTGACAGGTTTGCAGATACCTATTGATCACCTGCCTCAATGGTTCCTTGGCATTCCAGACCAAGCTGACAGCTACCAGTTAAATACAACTAACACGCTTGAGTCTCTAACCAAACAAGTCAGCAGCCAGCTATGGACACTGAACTTCGCTAATTATCGAAATACTGAGATGCAGAGTAAACACCTCTCAGATGAAGACAACACTAATGTAGAAAGCATCCCCCTCCCTACTCGATTGTCATTCAAGCAAGACGATAACAAAATCAACATTGTAGTTTCGAAGTGGACACTGAAAAAATGATAACAACGCCAACGCATTGGCCTTCTCCGGCTAAACTGAATCTATTTCTTTACATCACAGGTCGACGTGACAACGGCTATCACGAGCTTCAAACTTTGTTTCAGTTTGTTGATTTTGGCGATGAACTAACGGTTGCCGTTAATGAAGAAACGAACTCAATCACAATCACACCGGAAATACCAGGCGTTGCAACAGAAGACAACCTGATTTGGAAAGCCGCGACCGCTCTTCAACAATATACATCGACTTCTTTCGGTGCCGATATTGAGCTTAAGAAAGTACTTCCGATGGGAGGTGGCATTGGTGGAGGCTCTTCAAATGCCGCAACCGTGTTGGTCGCACTTAACTATCTATGGCAACTCAACCTGTCTGATGATCAGCTCGCAGAGATCGGATTGAAACTTGGCGCTGACGTTCCTGTGTTCGTTCGAGGCCATGCAGCCTTTGCGGAAGGGGTTGGAGAACAGCTTCAGCCCGCTAATCCGGATGAAAAATGGTATCTTGTTGTTAAGCCTCAAGTGAGCATAGCAACTGTAGACATATTCACACATTCAGAATTAACTCGAAATACGCCGAAGCGAGCGCTATCAACGCTTCTAGAGCAAGAATACGTAAACGATTGCGAAAAAATTGTGCGAATGCTGTACCCAGAGGTTGATAAGCAACTTTCATGGCTGCTACAATACGCGCCGTCGAGATTGACTGGCACAGGTTCGTGCGTTTTTGCTGAATTTAACAGCGAAAAAGAAGCCGAATTGGTGCGAGAACAACTGCCTGACACAGTTTCCGCTTTCATAGCGAAAGGAAGAAACATTTCTCCTTTAAAAGAAACTCTGGCTGAATACCAATCAGCCCACCCACAATCTATTTAAAACTGGACGCAACCCGAGGTTTCCACCGTGCCTGATATGAAGCTATTTGCTGGTAACGCAACACCTGAACTAGCCCAACGTATTGCTGATCGTCTATACATCTCTCTTGGCGATGCTACTGTAGACCGTTTTTCTGATGGCGAAGTCGCTGTTCAAATCAATGAAAACGTTCGTGGTAGCGATGTATTCCTGATTCAATCAACTTGTGCACCAACCAATGACAACCTTATGGAATTGGTGGTAATGATTGACGCAATGCGCCGTGCTTCTGCTGGCCGTATTACTGCTGTAATCCCTTACTTCGGTTATGCCCGTCAAGATCGTCGTGTACGTTCTGCTCGTGTGCCAATTACTGCAAAAGTTGTTGCAGATTTCCTTTCTAACGTTGGCGTTGACCGCGTTCTTACTATCGACCTACACGCAGAGCAAATCCAAGGCTTCTTCGATGTACCAGTTGATAACATCTTCGGTACTCCAGTTCTTCTAGAAGACATGGCTAACCGTGGCCTAGAAAACCCAGTTGTGGTTTCTCCAGACCTTGGTGGTGTTGTACGTGCTCGTGCAACGGCTAAAGCGCTAGGTGATGTTGACATCGCTATCGTTGATAAGCGTCGTCCACGTGCTAACGTTTCTGAAGTAATGAACCTAATCGGTGATGTTGAAGGCCGTGACTGTGTTATCGTTGATGACATGATCGATACAGGTGGCACACTATGTAAAGCAGCTGAAGCGCTTAAAGAGCGCGGTGCTAAGCGTGTATTCGCTTACGCAACTCACGCTGTTTTCTCTGGTACTGCTGCGAACAACATCAAGAACTCTGTTCTAGACCAAGTTATCGTAACGGATTCAATCTCTCTATCTCCAGAGATGGCTGCGACTGGTAAAGTGACAACACTTAGCCTTTCTCGCATGCTTGCTGAAGCGATTCGTCGTATCAGCAACGAAGAATCAATCTCAGCGATGTTCAACTAATCAAAGCCCAATAGCTTTTTTTACAAAAGCTTGGTTTTAGAAACACGCGAGAGAAAGATATTAAGCACTTCAGTCAATGAAGTGCTTTTTTTATGTCTGAGTAATATTGCACTGCTAGTTATCACAAACAGGAATAATCGCGCAGCTATCAGCTAGCTCGCACCTTTTTCATAAACTGTGATATCATACGGCGCTTTTTGAAATCCCAAGAGAGATCCATACCTTGAGCCAACAAATAAAACTTCTCGTTGGACTGGCTAATCCAGGTCCAGAATACGCCAAAACTCGCCACAACGCGGGCGCTTGGGTAGTTGAAGAATTAGCGCGTGTACATAACGTGACACTAAAGAACGAACCAAAGTTCTTTGGCCTAACGGGTCGTATCATGGTTCACGGTGAAGATCTTCGTTTGCTGATCCCAACGACTTTTATGAACTTGTCAGGCAAAGCAGTTGCAGCCTTAGCAAAGTTCTACCAAATTAAACCAGAAGAGATCATGGTCGCTCACGATGAGTTAGATCTGCCTCCTGGTATTGGAAAGTTTAAAAAAGGTGGTGGTCATGGCGGACATAATGGTCTGAAAGACATCATCAGCAAGCAGGGTAACAATAAAGAATTCTATCGTCTTAGATTAGGCATCGGCCATCCAGGACACAAAGATAAAGTTGCAGGTTATGTATTAGGCAAAGCTCCTCAAAAAGAGCAAGAGTGTATCGAGGCCGTCGTTGACGAATCGGTTCGCAGCCTAGACATCTTATTAAAAGATGGCCTACCAAAAGCACAAAATCGCTTACATACGTTCAAAGCAGAATAAGGTTTATATCATGGGTTTTAAATGTGGCATCGTTGGTCTACCAAACGTTGGTAAGTCAACTCTGTTTAACGCACTGACTAAAGCAGGCATCGAAGCAGCAAACTTTCCATTTTGTACGATCGAACCAAACACAGGTATCGTTCCGGTTCCAGATCTACGCTTAGATGCATTAGCAAAAATTGTTAATCCACAGAAGATCCTTCCAACGACAATGGAATTCGTAGATATCGCGGGCCTAGTTGCTGGCGCATCTAAAGGTGAAGGTCTTGGTAACAAATTCCTAGCTAACATCCGTGAAACTGACGCTATCGGTCACGTTGTACGCTGCTTTGAAAATGAAAACATTGTTCACGTTGCTGGCAAAGTATCTCCAATTGAAGATATCGAAGTGATCAACCTAGAACTTGCACTGGCTGACTTAGACAGCTGTGAGCGTGCAATTCAACGTAACGCGAAGAAAGCGAAAGGCGGCGACAAAGACGCTAAATTCGAAATCACTGTACTAGAAAAGCTACTTCCAGTTCTAACTGAAGGTGGTATGGCACGTACTGTTGAACTTGGCAAAGAAGAAGCGGCAGCAATCGGCTACCTAAACTTCCTAACGCTTAAGCCAACAATGTACATCGCAAACGTTGCAGAAGATGGTTTTGAAAATAACCCATACCTAGACGCTGTTCGTGAATACGCAGAAAACGAAAACAACGTTGTTGTTGCTGTTTGTGCAGCAATCGAATCAGAGCTTTCTGAGCTTGATGACGAAGATCGCGAAGAGTTCCTTGCGGATATGGGTATCGAAGAACCAGGTCTTAACCGAGTGATCCGCTCTGGTTACGAACTACTGACTCTTCAGACTTACTTCACAGCTGGTGTTAAAGAAGTTCGTGCTTGGACAATCCCTGTAGGTGCAACTGCGCCACAAGCAGCGGGTAAGATCCACACAGACTTCGAGAAAGGTTTCATCCGTGCTGAAGTTGTTGGATTCGATCACTTCATCGAATTTAACGGTGAGAGCGGTGCGAAAGACGCAGGTAAATGGCGCCTTGAAGGTAAAGAATACATCGTTAAAGATGGTGACGTTGTTCACTTCCGCTTCAATGTATAATTCTGATTAAACATCTAGAAAAAAGGCCAGTGAATTCACTGGCCTTTTTGTTTTTCCCCTTTCTAAATTGTCTCTCACCAGAAACTTAACTTCCTATATATATCGCCTTTTAGACCTGTTTTTTGTCGACAAATACGCCTCTTTGCCTAAAAAGAAACCGAACAGATGTTTATTCGCGATTTATTCAAAAAAAAAGTTGACGGGTTTCACTCAACTCCGCATAATGCGCCCCGTTCACAGCGAAGCGGCAACGTTTCGAAATGAGCAACAATATGGAAATGGCTACTTAGCTCAGTTGGTTAGAGCACATCACTCATAATGATGGGGTCGCAGGTTCAAATCCCGCAGTAGCCACCATTTCCTAAGCACTCTATTTGATATTAAAGTTTGTCTTTAGTAACAAAGAGTTTTTAGGAAATAACGCGGTCGTGGCGGAATTGGTAGACGCACCAGATTTAGGTTCTGGCGCCGAGAGGTGTGAGAGTTCAAGTCTCTCCGACCGCACCATATTGAGATGTCTTTAAGATATCATTGTTGGGCTATCGCCAAGCGGTAAGGCACCGGCTTTTGATGCCGGCATTCCCTGGTTCGAATCCAGGTAGCCCAGCCACAATTTAAAGTGTAATTATCTTTAAAAAGATAATGGCATTGAAAGCAAGATTATATTATATTGTCTCGCTCTCAGATGGCTACTTAGCTCAGTTGGTTAGAGCACATCACTCATAATGATGGGGTCGCAGGTTCAAATCCCGCAGTAGCCACCATTCTTTCTTCGAGAAAGAAAAGACAACGTTATATTGAATCACCAATATTC
>NZ_JBFRTQ010000060.1:0-17854 GCF_041474195.1 Vibrio sp. 10N.222.52.C3
CACTAAGATTTTAGGTGTTTTTTAGGTTGTTTAAAATAAATACAATTATAATGGTTGCATATGAAGAAGTTTATTGTTGCTAAGCCATAGGTCATGATTTTCAGACCGCGCTTTGAATCGAAACTTCGATTAACAAAATAGCAACAACCCTTCGCTCGCTGGACGTATCTATAACTAAAAGTTGCACGCTCGCCGTTACGAATGATGAACAAACGGATTAAGTATTCTCCCCTATTCATCCATCGCTATTTCAAACTCGGCTAGCCAGACAACGAAGAGGTGACTGATAAAAGCATCACCCAATAATAAAACATTGATGAGCAGGAAGTATCGATCAGTGGCAACGTCCAATAGAAACAGGATAACAAACATAACGTATAAACATTGTTGAAAAGGAAAACAAGGCAATGAAACGCGATAACTTTGGAATTTGTCTTACTAAGACTATGCTGTTCAAACACTTACAATCGACTTTTACTCACGTAAGAGCCTATGAGAAAGATGGCACCTCCCCACTCGATCTCAAGGTATTGTTAGCATTCCCGCAAATGTCAGGGAGAGATTTATTACAAACAATGCAAGGTTCAAGACAATTGGTATGGCGCGCCGATCACCATTGTCCTAGCTTTAAATAAGCCACTTCATTTTGTAAAAACACTTCTATACTGAACTTAAAGAGCACGCTTATGCGTGCTTTTTAAGTTTCATTTATCTTTGATATTCACGTCACTCAATCTTATTTACACTTGATTAACGAGTTATGAAAATTTCTATTCATATGAGACAATCTATTCAAGACAAATGACTATCGCCCTGTTAACATTAGAGTTAATACTCTAATTGGTATTTAATGCAGATGACCAAACCAAAATTCCGATACCTTGCGATCGCCAGTATGCTTCTCGGCACTATGGCTTCGCCAGGCTATGCAGCTCCGCTCACTTTTTCTGAAGCGTGGCAAATATTGCAAGAAAACAACAACTCTCTTGCGGCTCAACAAGCCAACGTTGAACGTTATCAACACCTTCAGAACTCAACAAGTAGCCTCAATCTTCCTTCTATTACCTTAGGGGCTAACTACACGCACCTTGATAGTGATGTGACGATTAATGGTGAACAGTTTTCAGATAGCTTGAGTGGAGTAAACCCTGCTATATCCGCGATTTTGCGCCCTCTAGTTGGTGGCGTTACCTCAACGATTACCGAACAAGACATCTTTAGCTCTTCCATTCGTGCTGTGTGGCCTATCTTCACTGGTGGTCGAATAACCGCTGCGCAAAATGCCGCTGAAGGTAAAAGCGAAGAAGCGCAAAGCCAACTGTTGATGGAGAAACAAGCTCGCTACGAAGACTTAAGTAAGTATTACTTCTCGGTGATCTTAGCGGAAGACGTGGTGAGAACGCGTCAAGCCGTTGAAGCAGGCTTAACTCAGCATCGTGATTTCGCCATCAAGCTTGAACAGCAAGGACAAATCGCCCGAGTAGAACGCCTACAAGCCGATGCTTCTTTAGATAAAGCGATTGTAGAGCGCACGAAAGCTCAGAACGATCTTAAAATTGCGCAATTGGCGTTGACCCAAATCCTTGGTCAAAATGAAAGTGTAGAACCCTCTGAACAACTGTTTATCAATAAGAACCTGCCTCATATGGACGTGTTCATTGACCAGACACTCATGACCTACCCCGGCCTTAAGATTCTTGATGCAAAAGAGAAACAAGCAAGCAGCTTAATTAAAGCCGAGAAAGGTAAATACTACCCAGAGGTTTACCTTTATGGTGATTACAGCCTGTATGAAGATGACTCTCTAGCCAGTGAAATGAAACCCGATTGGTTGGTTGGCATTGGTGTGAATGTGCCACTGCTTGATACCTCTGGCCGTTCCGACAAAGTCGCTGCGGCTCACAGTGCCGTATCACAGGTTCAATTCCTTAAGTCACAAGCTAAGCAAGACTTAACCGTATTGGTACAAAAGACTTACCTTGAAGCAAACCAAGCCATTGAAGAGGTTCAAGGCCTAAACTCGAGCTTGTCTTTAGCTCAGGAAAACCTATTACTTCGTAAAAAAGCCTTCACACAAGGGTTATCTAACTCATTAGAAGTGGTTGATGCCGAGCTTTATCTTGCAAGCATTAAAACCCAGCAATCTGCTGCTCGCTTCAAATACCTAATCTCTCTCAACAAGCTGTTAGCGCTAACCAGCGAAATGAATGCTTACTCCAGTTACTTAACCTCCTCTGTTCCGTCTGATTTCGACTCAAAAACAGACACCGTTAGCCAGTCAAAAGGATAATTCATGAAACCTATTAAGCCCCTTCTTCTATCTTTAGTTGGTATCGGCGTTATTGGCTGGGTCGGATACAGTTTCTATCAAGCTTATCAACCTCAGCCGGTTAAGCTTCAAGGTCAAATCGATGTGCAGCAATACAGCATCTCATCGAAAGTACCTGGCAGAATTGATGAAATATTCGTGCGCAAAGGCGATTCGGTTGAAAAAGGCGAATTGATCTTCTCTCTACTAAGCCCTGAGATTGATGCGAAGCTAGAGCAAGCAAAAGCTGGTCAGAAAGCCGCTGGTGCATTAGCACAAGAAGCAGAGAATGGCGCGCGTACTCAACAGATCCAAGCGGCTAAAGACCAATGGTTGAAAGCCAAAGCAGCTGCCGATCTGATGGACAAAACCTACCAACGTGTAAACAACCTTTACAACGATGGTGTGGTTGCCGAGCAGAAGCGTGATGAAGCCAAAACACAGTGGCAAGCGGCGAAGTACACCGAAAGCGCTGCATTCCAAATGTATCAATTAGCGCAAGAAGGTGCGCGTGACGAAACCAAAGTGGCCGCCGCTCAAAAAGCGTTAATGGCAGCGGGTGCGGTAGCGGAAGTTGAAGCTTACGCAAAAGACACACAGATCCACAGCTGGTTTAATGGCGAAGTCTCTCAGGTTCTATTGAGCAGTGGAGAACTTGCACCACAAGGCTTCCCTGTTGTGACTGTTATCGACACCAAGGATGCTTGGGCTGTGCTCAATGTTCGTGAAGACATGCTTAAGCATTTCGAGAAAGGCAGCCAGTTTGAGGCGTACCTACCGGCTCTGGATAAATCATTAACTTTCCAAGTAACTCACATCGCCGTAATGGGTGATTTCGCAACTTGGC
This sequence comes from Vibrio sp. 10N.222.52.C3, assembly GCF_041474195.1. Lineage (NCBI taxonomy): Bacteria > Pseudomonadati > Pseudomonadota > Gammaproteobacteria > Vibrionales > Vibrionaceae > Vibrio > Vibrio sp. 10N.222.52.C3. The sequence goes on from NZ_JBFRTQ010000060.1 coordinate 3,156, forward strand.
GCTCAACAGACGCAGCACAAGGCTTCGATTTACGTACTTTTGAAGTAGAAGCACACCCTGTCGATACGAGCGAAACACTGCGTATGGGCATGAGCCTAGTGGTTGAGCTTTAGGTGACTTATGTCTGCTAACTCTCAATATACTGGATCGCAATCTAGAGGCTCGCAATCAACTGAGCATCATAGAGCGAAGAATACCTTGCTTCGGCAGTGGGCGATTGTCCGCAAAGACAAATGGTTGTTGTCTTGCCTAACTTGGATTCCTTTGCTGCTTGCTGCCAGTATCTGGCTGATTTTTTCACAAGGGATCGCTCGTGACTTACCGGTCGCAGTTGTCGACCTTGAGCACAGTCAAATCTCGCAACAGTTCACACGCTTTGTTGATGCGTCACCAACGCTGCAAGTCACTCAGAAATACAGCTCTGCGAGTGATGCGGCGAAAGCGATGATCGAACGTGATATCTATGGTTATGTTGTGATACCAAGGCACTTCGACCGAGACCTTCTGCTCGGCTTGAATCCGCAAGTGTCTGTATTCTATAACAGCCAATTTATCTTAATCGGTAAGCTGGTGAACTCTGCCTTGCTGCAGGCTCAAGGGACTTTTAACGCGCAACTTGAAGTCGTGAAACAGCTGTCACACGGTGATACCACGGTGCAATCCGCATTAGGCCAAGCAGTAACGGTACAAAGCCAGATCACGCCGCTGTTTAACAAGAACAGCAGTTATGCTCAGTTCTTGGTGTCTGCAGTTATTCCTGCACTGTGGCAGATCATGGTTGTGGTGGGCACGATATTGGTTTTGACGGCGAACGTTAGAGCTCGTGGGCTTCACGCTTGGTTATCCAACGCCCCTATGAAGTCACTCGCATCAACATTAACGCCCTACCTTGTCTTGTTTTTGATGTTTGGTATCGCGTTTAGTTTTTGGTTCTATGTGCTCTTAGACTGGCCATTTAACGGCAGCTTTGTGGCATTGACTATTGCCCAACTGCTAACCGTGATCAGTTGTATCATTATGGGTTGTTTGTTTTTCTTCTTAACACTTGATCCAGCAAGGGCGATGAGTTTCGCTGGCGCATTTACGGCACCAAGCTTTGCGTTCATGGGTATTACCTTTCCAGTAACAGACATGAACACAGCTGCTCAAATTTGGAGAAGCTTATTGCCCGTGAGTCATTACATCGAAGTACAAACGGCGCAGTCTAGTTATGGTGTGAGCGCAACACAGTCTTTGATCAGCCTCTCTTCTATGTTGTGGTACGCAGTTCCTGCTTTCGTGGTAATGTTGCTAATTAAGAAACACTTGGCGCAATCAACTCTAACTGCACAAGCAGATCCATCTACAAAAGCAGCTATATCTGCAAAAACAACGCCGTCAACACAGCCAGAAGCATCAGCACAACAAGGAGTAAAACGATGAGCTTTACTCAACTGCTCAAGCAAGAACTCTTAGCGGTATTGCGCAACCCTGTCGTGCTTCTTACGGTATTTGGTGGTGTGGTCTTCTATTCCTTCTTGTATCCATTGCCTTACGCGAACCAAGTTCCTCAACAACTGAAAGCTTCGGTTGTGAACTTGGATAAGAGTCAAAGCAGCTATCAATTAGAGCGTATGGTGGATGCCACCTCTCAGATCGAATTGGTCCGTCGAGACTCCACCATCGCCGATGCGAAACAAGCCGTGCTTAACCAAGAGATTGGCGGATTCCTTGTCATTCCAGAAGATTTCTATAAAGACTTGTTGCTCGGTAAGAGCCCGACACTTTCTTACGCTGGTGATGCTTCTTACTTTTTGGTCTACGGAACCATTGTTGAAGGGCTTGCCAAGGCCGGTGGTACGTTAGCTGCGCAAGTTAAGGTCAGCCATTTGTTAGTCGAAGGTGTGCCTTTAGAATCGGCAGCCAAAGGCTACAGTGCATTCAGCTTGAACCTGAAACCAACGTTTAATAGTCGCATGGGATACATCGATTACGTAGTTCCAGCCGTCTTTGTGTTGATCCTGCAACAAACCTTAGCCATGGCTTCAGGTTTAGTTGGTGCAACCCAAAATGCTCAATCGACATTTGGCTACTGGAGTAAGACCTCTCCAGCGAAATTGATGCTTGCCCGCTGTTGTACCTTAGTCGGCATTTATTACCTGTTGTCGATGTACTATTTCGGCGCTAGCTTTTCGATGTATGGGATAAACCAGCTCGCCTCAACAACACAGATCTTAACCTTACTTCTGCCCTTCTTACTGGCCAGTTGTTTGATCGGGATTTTTATTGGTGAGTTAGTGCCACGAAGAGAGCTAGTCACGGTTGTAGTGTTAATCAGTTCAATGCCACTGATCTTCTCTTCAGGTTTTATCTGGCCAGTTGAAATGATGCCCGAATGGTTAGTTCTATTATCACAGCTGTTCCCAAGCACACCGGCTATCCAAGGCTTCTTAGCACTTAATCAGATGGGTGCATCTTGGCAAGAAGTGGCATCTCAATGGACATTACTCTGGGGACAAGTTTTGTTGTGGGGTTCGTTATTGGCACTTAAGCTCTACCACAAATCCAGCAAAAGCACGGTTGGCAATAGCAATAGTGATCGAGCCGTTTAGTTTTATGTGCTATCGGAAAGTAGTCATGCTTTCCGCTCATCAAAAAAGCTCTTATAAAGGGCTTTTTTAATATCCTAAGATCCGAATACACTTTCAGCCTTAGAATGTTTATACACCTCGAAAACATATCGAATACTCGAAATCCCCTACGCGCCCTCTATGTCCCTCCAGCCCATCACTCTGAATTCTCCTTCACCCGACTCTATAGCAGCTACTGCATATGCTTTTCTCAGCATAAAAAGCATCGACTTATTCCCAAATGATGACAAAACCCGAACAACTGTAAATTTATTGTAAAAATTTCTTTGTTGGCATTATTTTTATGTATAGGATTATCAGTAGGACTTGGTAGCCCGAATGCCATAGTCTTATTGGTGCACATACCAAAAGGATATCCATACAAAGCAAGATCAGTACTTATATTTATTTCGTTTTTCGACCTAGCTACAGCCGTTTATGTTGCCGTCGAATGAAGTAGATAAACCACTGAGATATACAAATCAAATAGAAAACAAACACAACAGCAACAAACATAATTTATTAAAAAGACAGGGAAAACCATGAAAAACATACGTGAATTATTTTTTGGGTTTATATTATTGTTTAGTTCCAGTGCATTTGCAGAAGAAGGATCATTTAACCAAGCTATCAGCAACTTAAGTCAAAGTGTTGATGGTTTTTTCAACGAATACACAGGTTGGTTCGTTGGGCTGATATTTAAAAGTGTACCGATTGGTGAAGCTAACTTCCCAGTGATTGTTGGCTGGCTGTTGCTCGCTGCGATCATCTTCACTGTTTATTTTGGCTTTGTTCAATTTAAACGTGTCGGCATGGCGATAGACATTATCAAAGGTAAGTATACCGATCCTAACTCTAAAGAGGACGGCGAGGTTTCTCACTTTCAAGCGTTAACAACGGCGCTTTCTGGTACTGTCGGGCTTGGTAACATTGCCGGTGTAGGTGCTGCACTTGCGATTGGTGGCCCTGGCGCGACATTCTGGATGATCTTGTGTGGCCTTCTGGGTATGGCTTCTAAGTTCTGTGAGTGTACCTTAGGTGTGAAATACCGAACTATCCTACCTTCAGGTGTTGTTTCGGGTGGTCCAATGTACTACCTAAGCCAAGGTCTGGGTGAAAGAGGTTTAGGCGGACTAGGTAAAGTGCTCGCTATTGGTTTCGCATTAATGTGTATTTTAGGCGCATTAGGCGGCGGTAACATGTTCCAAGCTAACCAAGCACACGCCATGTTAACTTACGCATTTGATGTACCAAGTGAATACGGTGTGATCACTGGCCTTGTACTTGCCTCTTTAGTTTTCTCTGTGATTGTTGGTGGTATGCCTTCTATCGCATCGGTAACAGAAAAAGTTGTTCCTTGGATGGCTGCTCTGTATATCGGTATGGCTCTGATTGTTATCGGTTCTAACCTTGATCAAGTTGGCCCTGCGTTCAGCGCAATCTTTACAGGTGCATTTACTGGTGAAGGTGTTGTTGGTGGATTTATTGGTGCGCTAATTCAAGGCTTGAAACGTGCAACATTCTCGAACGAAGCAGGTGTAGGTTCAGCAGCTATCGCTCACTCAGCGGTTAAAACAAAAGAACCAATCACCGAAGGTCTAGTATCACTATTAGAACCGTTCGTTGATACGGTAATCATTTGTACAATGACCGCATTGGTTATCACTATCGCTGGTTTAAACGTAGGTCCATTCGATGGCTCTGGTTTAACGGGTGTAACGCTGACTGCTGCATCGTTTACTGAAACGGCAGAAGTATTCAAATACACACTCGCTCTCGCAGTAATCATGTTTGCGTTTTCTACCATGATCTCTTGGTCGTACTACGGTCTTAAAGCTTGGACTTACCTATTTGGTGAAGGCAAAACAACGGAGCTGATTTTCAAAGTGATGTTCTGTGTGTTTGTTGTTATTGGTGCCACGATTCAATTTGGTGCGGTAATCGACTTCTCTGATGCGGCTATCTTTGCGATGTCTATCTTCAACATTCTTGGTCTGTACTTCTTGATGCCAGTTGTGAAGAAAGAACTGCAATCGTTTGTTGCTCGTGTGAAATCAGGCGAAATCAAAACGTATGAGAAATAACGTTTAGTGGAATGAGGTTTTGCTCTAGTAGCTAACTGCATTCTAAGAAACGACACAGCTCTAAAAACGAAACTGTTCTAAAAATTTTTGTAAGACCCTTTGCTTGAGAAAGCGAGAACAGGACTGCAACTTATCCAAAATCCCTACCAGCTTGGCTTGTGGGGATTTTTTATGTCTGAACGATTAGGCGAATAACTACCTTCAATGCCCTGCTCACTCTTTTCACCCTTTTCACTCTGTTCATCATCGTGTTCAACATCGACACGACGAACCAACTCTTCTACTTTGATCATCTCTTTTTGCGCTAATGGCGAGCGACAATCATCGAAACAATAAGCTATGGTGCAGTTCTCACAAAGATACTCTGGCATCACTCCATCCCTTATCGTCAAAGCAGCCAAATGCGAGCTAGCAATCGACTGCGTGTTCATCCTGAACAACACTATTATGCAGCGACTCTGAGCTGAAAATATGTATGCAAAGTCATTTAATAGACAACAAGTAACATATCATTGTGGATATACGTAACTATTCACAAATATCTAAGCAAACAATGAAAACACTTAAATAATCAATAATGAGAACGCACCGGATCTATGCTCTCGACAAACGCAAAAAGCCCACATCACGTGTGTGATGTGGGCGTTTCAATATTTAGTGCAAAACTAACGTTAGGTTGGTAAAGCCTTCGGCTTATAGACCCATCTCTTCAGTGAGAGTTTTGATCTGTTTGAGGTCCATGGTGTGGACTTCAATCATTTGTCTTATATCACTCAGTCGAGAGTTAGCGTTATCTTGCTTCTCACACGCGTCAGATTTCGCATCCCATGATGTGCCATCTAAGTAAACATCACACGCTTTCTTAAGAGAACCAAGATTCTGCTCGAGTTGATCTCTTTCTTTCTCAAGTTTTTCAAGTTCTTGAGAAATCTGTAATTCTTTTCGGAAAACTTCACGCGCACGCTCAAACAAAGTCGATTGCATGTCAGCCTGACGATTAAGTTTCTGGTTGTCTTGCTGAGTTTGCTCTAACGTTTGCTTCTGTTCATTTAGCTGTTGCTCTAACGAGTAGTTCGCCTTCTCTAAAACCGAAGACTGCTTCGCTAATTCCTGGAGCTCTTTTTGATGCTCTTCCGTTTGTTTCACTAGAGCGGCTTCTACTTTCGCATCGATTTCGGTATCAACTTTTGCCACTTTAGTTTCAACGGATGTCATCAACTGTGCTCTGCTGTCATGCAGTTCTTGATAACGAGTTTCGAGTACCTGGTAAGTGGACTCCCACTTAGAAGCCGTAACTGTAGAACCAATTAAGCCACCCAGTGCTAAACCTATAACCGCAGCAATGCCGATATAGAGCTGACTGCGCTTATCGCGTTCTTCTATAACAACCACTTCATCTTGTTCGCTTTGTCCAGATTGCTGGTTCACTAGCGGGTACTCCCAAAAATTTATTTAACGTTACGCGGTCACTGACACGAATGCCAATACTGATTGTGAAGGCTCAGTTAAACCTACCGCTCAAGCCAGAAGCACTTAAGCTTTACTAACACATTCATCCCACCTGTTTACAGGCAGGCTTAACGAGTTAACTCCGAAATCATCAAGCTGGCAGTATACAAAAGGAAACTGCTAACGATAACTATCACTACCCATTTTTGCAGTTTTTCGTTTGTCCGGTAACGAAATAGTACAAATGCCAAAGCCAATAAAAAAACAATCGCTATTAGTCGAGTCATAACTCCTCCTTGTTTCTTTATTTTATATCATTTAAATAAGCAAGTTACGTCAGAGACTCGTTGTTTGATCATTTAGTTGAACAACATTTGTGCAAACAGATATTTTGTAGCTGACATCACATTTTATATGATCTAGGATACGCCTACAGATTACCTAATTATTTAGGTAATTGTTCCGATGAAGACTGCAGGAGAGTGGTTTTTAACTAAACATTAACATTTAGTTAGATTGACCCGCCGAAGAAGTAAATCTTTCAGGTGCTTTATGCTGGAGAAATCCAGAAAAGTGAGGACTGTCGTTGGAGGAACCTCTGGAGAGAACCGTTAGATCGGTCGCCGAAGGAGCAAGCTTAGTGCCCGTTACTTATCTATAAGTGATTCGCTAAGTGAAACTCTCAGGCAAAAGGACAGAGGAGTGGAAAGCAACAGCCTTAATTAACACAAGAATTCTATCTAGAAATCCGTATGTATTAAGTAGTGCCCCCGATCCCTGAGATCTGTACTGCCTTCCCTCTTCTCCTTAAATTTTTAATTTATTAAGGGGAATCTATGAACCACCTACAAGCTACACTACAAACCATCAACCAATTCGTTTGGGGACCACCACTGCTTATTCTGCTAGTGGGTACAGGTATCTACTTTACTTTTCGCTTAGGCTTACTCCAGTTTAGACACCTCCCAACTGCACTGAAAATGGTGTTCAGCAAAGACAAATCTGGTACGGGTGACGTATCGAGTTTCGCGGCTTTGTGTACTGCACTTTCAGCAACCATTGGTACAGGTAACATCGTTGGTGTAGCGACCGCAATCAAGATTGGTGGCCCTGGTGCCCTATTCTGGATGTGGCTTGCCGCTGTATTTGGTATGGCGACCAAGTACGCAGAATGTCTACTCGCCGTTAAATACCGCAGAACCGATAGCAATGGCGAAATGGTTGGCGGCCCAATGTACTACCTGCAATACGGTGTCGGCTCACGAATCTTAGCGGTAATGTTCGCTGTCTTCGCGCTCGGCGTTGCTTGCTTCGGTATCGGTACCTTCCCACAAGTCAACGCTATCTTGGACGCAACTCAAATCTCATTTGGCGCTTCGCGTGAGATGTCTGCTGTCGTTCTTACGATATTAGTGGCAGTGGTTACCCTTGGTGGTATCCAATCTATCGCTAAAGTGGCAGGGAAAGTTGTTCCTACTATGGCGGTTATGTACGTCGTCGCGTGTTTAAGCGTTCTGATTTCAAATGCCGACCAACTACTGAATGCCATTACCCTTGTTGTGACTTCTGCGTTTACCAACACAGCAGCAACCGGTGGTTTCTTTGGCGCGAGCATCATGCTTGCTATCCAATCAGGTATCGCTCGTGGTGTGTTCTCGAACGAATCTGGCCTAGGTAGCGCACCAATGGCTGCAGCAGCGGCTAAAACAGACTCATGTGTGAAACAAGGACTTGTCTCTATGACAGGTACCTTCTTCGACACCATCATCATCTGTACGATGACAGGTTTGGCGCTTATCTTAACGGGTGCTTGGCAGACTGATCTTTCAGGCGCTGCGATGACCACTCACGCATTCGCTGTTGGTCTGAATGCAGATACCCTTGGCCCTATGTTGGTTTCTGTTGGCTTAATCTTCTTTGCGTTTACAACAATTTTAGGTTGGAACTACTACGGTGAGCGCTGTGTTGTGTTCTTGCTAGGTACCAAAGCTGTATTGCCTTACAAGATCATCTTCATTGCGTTGGTGGCTTCTGGTGCATTCTTAAAGCTCGACATGATCTGGATAATGGCTGATATCGTGAACGGCCTAATGGCAATTCCGAACCTAATCGGGCTTATCTTGCTGCGCCACGTTGTTATCGAAGAAACCAAGCTATTCTTCAAACCGTTGACGTCTTCAAATGATTGTGAAGCAGTTAAAGCGTAAACTGAAGTGATTGAATACCAAGCCCGCATTCAACTGCGGGCTTTTTTATTTTCATCACATAGCGAAACGTCTTAAATTATTATGCAGCACATATGCCCTTATAAATAACAAGAATATTAAATCGACCACTATGCGATTTAATAAAGAAGATAGAAGACTACTAAAAAGAACACTAATAAAACCAACACTTAATTAGATATTACTTATATTTAACAGATTGTGCGTAGGTGTCAGGCATTTTGTAACAAACATATTAAATTTCTTTTCGTTTCAACGACACAAAAAACCAGAAGAATAAAACATGTGACTTTAATTCATATATTAGTCAGTTTATAGTCATCTACATTGTAGAGAGAATTATAATAAAAATAAAACGTTGGCTATATGATCAGATTCGACCCGATTAAAAACCGTATTTATAACGATGAACGTTCTATTAAAGTAGGATACCGTGAAACTCGGGTCCTGGAGTTATTACATAAAAACTCACCCGATATTGTTAACAAACAAGATATTATTAGCTTCGCTTGGGGAAACGAGTTCATAGGGGATACGTCACTAGCGAAAAGTATAAGTTTACTGCGCCAAGGGTTCGTTAGATTAGGCATCAAAGAAACCCCAATCGTCACCGTTCCTAAGGTGGGCTATCGCCTTATCGATGAGTGCGTGGTAATCGACTCCCCCATCAATAATGCAGCCACAACTCCCCTTGCTGATGCGAGCAACCTGATACCCGTCGGCAATAACGGTATTGCTATCGGTGCAGCTGTTGCAGTCGAACCTAAGCCTAACCCTAAACAAAGTTCGTCGGCTTACTTTCCCACTGCTGAAAACCGAAACAAGTTGTGCTACTTCACCACTGGCTGCTTACTGTTGGCATCAGCGTTATTGGCTTTTGCTAAGGTTAATGAGAGAAACCTCAGCGATATCAACCCCGTTAACCGGCTCAGCGAGCAATGGATAGGTCAAATACAAGTTTTCCAAGCCCCTGAAATGGCGATGACGCCAGAGCTAGAAAGCATTCTCTATCAGTATCAATGTGATTGCGTGGCGTACATTAGCGAAGAAGCGGAATATTCTGAGCTCTCTATTCTGAACAAAGCCACACGCCAGTCCGTCAACATCTTTTACACGCCAACCCAACTAGATCAAGCCAGTACCGAACTGGCCCTATTCCTAGAAAGAGGTCAATTATGATGCCAATCGTTGCGCTCATTTCTGCATTCGTTTTATTGGTTGGCATATGGAGTATCCCTTCGCCCCAACCAAAAGAAGAGCATCGCTACCAACATAGCGTGGTGGACCTGATAGTGAATGACAATGTATTACGTACCGACGGATTAACGAAAATAAGTAACAACAAGGTGCTGCACCTGATGTCCGTTCAAGACGACAACATGCCCGACCCACTTGTTCTGCGATTCAGAGGAACAGCCCGTCCTTCTCAATCACTTTTCTTTTCTATTTCTGGCACCATTGACTTAGTCTCTGTGCAAAAAATAAATAAAACAATGAATGACAGCCGATTGGCGCCTTACCTGTTAATCAACAATGACCCATTAACGGTAAAGATTGATATCTTAAGTTCGAATGATTTATTTGCCATCATTAAAACGTGTAATACAGGCCGAACGCAACTTCTGGCCAAACGATAATTAGAGATAGTTTAACCACTAGCAAAAAGTGCCCTATTATCAAGTAGCAAGCTTTTCCGATATTACACATAAAAAACGGATGGTTATTTTCATTATTTTATCAGTAATACTATTATTACAGTCTTCCTTACTTTAAGTGCTTGCATTTTAAAACCGATAGCAAAGCAAAATATTCAAGTTAGATTTTTACTTTTTGTCACTCACTACCTGCCCACCTTAAAACTACGAGTATTGTGAATGGTTATACCTGTTCTTCTAATTAACCATTCATACAAACGCCAAAAATAACGTCAAATAATTTTGACGTCTAAGCCCGAATAATGGGCCTTCATTTTTCTAAAAACGGTTTGAGCCCCATCAAACAATTTACGTTCAGTTGCATACTCTTTCACCGTAAAAACACTAATGACAATACAAGCCATTGAATTAACCGGGTAATTTAATTCAACCCTTTTCAGTATCTATCTATTTATCAACATGAAAAAGTGAACTTGTCTTGTTAACTGCACGGCACACAAAACATTATCAAAATAGAAAAATTACAAATGAGGGAATTGTTAATGATCACAGTAAACAGAAGTCTCTTAGCAACCGCAGTGTTGTCTGTTCTATCAACCGGTGTAAATGCGAAGATTTACCCAGACCAAATAGTGTTTGACCAACTTGGTGAAGATGTCTGTCGCTCTGGTTATCGTCCTATAGACCGTTATGAAGCAGAAGAGCAGAAGAGTACTTTGGTCGCTCGCATGGGCACTTGGCAGATCACCGGGTTAAAAGGAAACTGGGTAATCATGGGGCCGGGTTATCATGGCGAAATTAAGCAATCAAGCAGTGGGTCAACATTCTGTTACCCAAACAACGACCAATCTGAAATCCCTAACTATTCCGCCAAATCGGTTCAGGAAGGCAGCGAAATCGATGTTCAGTATGAATTAGTGAACAACCGTAACGACTTTGTACGCCCATTAAGCTACTTAGCCCACAACCTAGGTTACGCTTGGGTTGGCGGTTATAACAGTCAGTACGTGGGCGAAGACATGACGATAAAGCGCTCTGGCAACAGTTGGGTAATACAAGGAAATAACAATGGCTCTTGTAGCGGCTATCGCTGTGATGAAAAAACCAAAATCACCGTCGACAATTTTGCCTACACCGTTAACGACGACAACTTTTGGCATGGTGATGTTGTCGAGTCGGATCGTGAACTAGTGAAAACGGTTTACGCGACGGCAAGAAACAACAGCAACATCGCGCAACAAGTGGTGGTAGACCTAAAAGTAGACGAATCAACAAACTGGTCGAAAACGAACAGCTACGGATTCTCACAGAGCGTTCAAACAGAGAACACCTTCAAGTGGCCTTTGGTTGGCGAAACTAAGCTCACCGTTAAGTTCGAGGCTAACCAAAGCTTCGCTGAAACAAATGGCAACTCCACTAGCGAACAAGTAACACTTCAAGCTCGTCCTATGGTTCCTGCGAATTCGGAGCTACCGATTCGAGTTGAGCTGTATCGTTCAAGCATCTCTTACCCGTACCGATTCAACGCCGATATTAGCTACGATGTTGAATTCAACGGCTTCCTTCGTTGGGGTGGCAACGCGTGGCACTCTCATCCAGATAACCGCCCGTACAAGGCTCATACCTTCACCATGGGCCGTGGCAGCAGTGAATCTGCCGACATTCGCTACCAATGGGATCACCGTTACATCCCAGGTGAAACTAAATGGTGGGATTGGGGCTGGGCGATTAAAGAAGCTGGCTTATCAAGCATGCAATACGCGACTGGCGGAAGCTTACGCCCCTTCCACTCTTACGTGTCTGGAGATTTCTACGCTGAATCTCAATTTGCAGGTACTATCGAAATTGGCCAAGCGACACCAATCACTAACAATCTACGCAGCAAAAGAAGCGTTGATTCGGCTAATGAAACCAGTGAACGCATTGGCGACATCGAAGTTACCACCAACTTCAATGCTGATGAGTTGAGTGACTTAGGTTTCGAAGGTGCAGAGATGAACATTAGCGTCGTTGAATAACTGCGCTGTTGAATAAGATCGGTACAAAGATCTACCAGTAATAAAGCACAAAGCCCACGTCGTGGGCTTTCATATATTCATGTTCAACTGGAAACGGTGAACTACACAGGCTCTTCCATCAGAAGCTTAACACCCAGCCCAACCAACACCATGCCCGTCACGCCTTCCATCCACTTCATAAAACTCGCGTTTTTGAGCAAGTTTTTAGCGGAATTAAGAGCGCCAGCCAAACCACATTGCCATACCATCGCAATCATAAAGTGTACCGAAGCCATCAACATAGATTGCAATAAAGGCGAACCTTCAGGGTTTACAAATTGAGGTAAAAAGGCCAGATAGAAAACTGCTGTTTTTGGGTTAAGAACGTTAGACAGAAAGCCTTCACGCAAAGAACGCTTTGCACTGTATGCCTGCTGAGCTTGTTCTCCGACCTTCAAACCGCCACCGTTTTTCATCAATGCTCGCAAACTGCTTAAGCCAAGCCAGATGAGGTAAACCGCACCTACCATCTTAACGGCTTGAAAGAGTTCAGCGGATTGGGCGAGGATTGCAGATATACCCACAGCAGAGAAAAACGCGTGTACATACAAGCCGCTACAAATACCAAAGCTCGTCATACAACCGTCAGCTAAGCCAGAGCGGCTAGTATTGCGAATCACCAAAGCCGTATCTAAGCCCGGCGTTAGCGTTAAAATAGTGATGGCAATTAGAAATGCCTCAAAGTTCAAAATATCCATATCATTGTCATTTTTGTTCAGCGATCTATCATCAATACCGTGTATCTGAACAATTCGCAAGCAACAATTGCCACCAGCTATACAACTCACTGATTTTGTGCACAATAGAACAGTTTGATTTGTTAAGAAATAGTAAATTCAAGGCATCGTACCGCCTCATGCTTTTCTCGCTATATCTTCGACTGCGAAGGTCGGCGTCATTAAAAAGCAAAGCCATAATCAAAGTACACGAGATGAACCTTAACGCTGACGCAGCCCTAAGGATCATTTAAAGAAACCAAATTAAGAGTAGTCAAATGAGCGCATTCAAAAAACTAGTCGAACACTCTCAAAAATGTTCACGCTTTCAACACCTAGCTTCTATTTGTGGTTGGGACCAAGCTTCAATGATGCCAGCAGGTGGTAACCAAGCTCGTAGTGAAGCGATGGCCGAGCTTTCTGTTCATATTCACGGCTTAATGACTCAACCACAGCTTGGCGATTGGATTGCAGACGCTGAAAATGAAGCGCTGAACACTGAGCAACAATCGTCACTTCGTGAAATAAAACGCCAGTGGCAACAAGCAAACCTACTTCCAGAAAAACTGGTTGAAGCGAAATCTCTATCGGGTTCAAAATGTGAACATGCGTGGCGTAGCCAACGCGGTAACAACGACTGGGTTGGATTCGAAAAGAACTGGCGTGAAGTGGTTGAGCTTTCTCGTGAAGAAGCGCAGATTCGCGCAGACGCAGCCAATCTAACGCCTTATGATGCGATGCTGGATATTTATGAACCGGGCACCAGCTCTACTTCACTTGATACCCTATTTGCAGACGTTAAAACTTGGCTTCCAGGTTTAATTGATGAAGTGATCGAAAAACAATCGAGCGAGCAATTTAATGCACCATCAGGTATCTATTCGACCGAGAAACAGAAAGCACTGGGTTTAGAAGTCATGAAGCTGCTTCAGTTCGATTTTGAACACGGCCGATTGGATGAAAGTGTTCACCCATTCTGTGGCGGCGTCCCTTCAGACGTGCGTATCACAACACGCTATGACGAAGCGGAATTCGTTCAAAGCTTAATGGGTATTGTGCATGAAACAGGCCACGCACGTTACGAACAAGGCTTACCAAAACACCTAGCAGGACAACCAGCGGGGGAAGCTCGTTCTATGGGCATTCATGAATCTCAATCTTTATTCTTCGAGATGCAAGTCGGCCGCAGCGACCCGTTCATTGGACACTTAGCGAACTTGGCTGGTCAGCAATTCTCAGGCTCAGAATTTGAGAAAGAAAACTTCCAGAAGATCTACACGCGCGTGAAGAAAGACTTCATCCGTGTCGATGCTGATGAACTCACCTACCCTGCACACGTTATCCTGCGTTACGAGATTGAGCGTGACTTGATCAACGGCAAGATCAAACACACTGACGTGCCAGAGTTATGGAATACCAAGATGCAGTCTTACCTTGGTTTAAGCACTCAAGGCAACTTCACTAACGGCTGTATGCAAGACATCCACTGGACAGACGGCGCATTTGGTTACTTCCCATCGTACACATTAGGTGCGATGTACGCGGCGCAGTTCATGGCTTCAATGAAGAAAACGGTAGATATAAACTCTGTGATTGAAAGCGGTGACCTATCCCCTATCTTCACTTGGTTAGAATCAAACATTTGGAGCAAAGGCAGCCTGCTGACCACTGATGACTTGGTGAAAGGTGCAACGGGCGAAACCTTGAATGCGCAATACTTCAAAGACCATTTGAGAAGTCGTTATCTGTAGATAAAACGCCCAACTACATTGAAGGTTTCTACTTGCAGAGCTTGCTGTGTAAGTAGAACCAAGCTGAAAAAAGCATAGTACAAGTATTGTAAGTCAAAAGTCACAATTATGGCTGAAGGGTAGCTTTGGTTCTAACTTGATGTATGGAATCCA
>NZ_JBFRTQ010000061.1:0-22294 GCF_041474195.1 Vibrio sp. 10N.222.52.C3
GGATATTGCTATGAATAAAGTAATTTCTGATTCTAATGTAAAGACGGTAGGTGGCTTTTGTATTTCTGCATTATCAGACAATGGCTTATTTCGGTATACCAGTAAACATTCATTTTCACAATTTAAAGGCCATATTAAGCTATCAAACGTTCCAACTACGATTCCTATACTTTCAAACCCAGCAAATGATACCTATTTATACGGATGGACAGGTAGTCAATATGGTTTCGCTCTATATTTTTATGAGGCAAAGCTGGGGTTAATATATCTACCATTAAAAATCAATCCAGTTGAAGTTTGTAGTGAAGTAAATTTAGACTTATTTGATCAAATTTTGATGAAGTATAATTTGAAAATGCCATTACGTATAGATACTAAATCAGAAGAGGAAAAGTTAATTGATTTTAGTTATGAGCTTTATCTACATTTCCAATATCAACGTTGTATCGATAAAATTAGCTTCTTAGAAAACTCTTCAATCCCAAAGGTTTTTTTTCAATCCAATTATTTACTAGGTTGCTGTTATAAAGAGCTTGGCATCAAAACTGAATCTGAAAATATTACAATTGCAATTGAATATCTTAAAAAATCCATTGAATACTTTGATAAGCTTTCATTGGATTATCAACTTGATTTTAGTGTATTAACAAACAAGGGAACAGCTTTCAATTACCTTGGCTACATGACTGATAATTTAGAAGAAAAGAAAATATACTTTAACAATGCAGTTTCTAATTATGCAGTTGCATTAACTCTCGATGATCAAAATGCACTTCCGTATCAAAATAGAGCGGCGGCAAATTATGAGCTTTTGAGATATTGTAAAAATCAAGCAGAGTTTTCTAAATTAATAACGTTAATCATTGAAGATTGTGACAAAGCTTTATTACTCGATAATAGTATACAAATAGCGGCAAATTTAAGAATGCACGTTCAGTCAATACGGGCATAACAAATGCATCAACACGATTTGCTACATTCGGCATTCTAGGTTTCTTTGAATTTACCGTATTAAGTGGTAAATTTGAGTTTAATCTGCATGGTAGCAAACGTGTTATGCAGGCGTTATGTGTCATCGAGAGTTCAGGGAAAGAATGAAAGTACTTATATCAGGATCCAATGGGTATATTGGTAGCCACGTGACTAAGATGTTTGTCGAAAGTGGCTTTGAGGTTTCAACTTACAGCAGGTTTAGTGGTGTCTTACCTCCTGCTCAGAAGCTTACCAATGTGCCATCAGATTTCTCTGGTTACTTTGATATCGTTATAAATTGTGCACGCCCACATTGGTCAGAATTTTCGCCGGAGGAAATAGCTGATATAGAGTCCAAGCTGTTAACGCAGTTGGATAGACTAGCGGCTGAAGGTGCGACAAAAATCCACACATCGGGCGTTTGGCTATTTGGCAATGCTTCTCATAATGACCTGAAAGAATTTAGGCTTAAGCCTCTAGAGGCGGTGAAACCGGACACAGTTACAATAGGTCGGGCTATCAAAGAGAAGTGGCATGTCGTTTACTGTCCTAGTTTGGTTTATGGTGGTGAAAACTGTCAGCTAAAGCGGATTGTAGATTCCTTATCTGACCAAACTCTCCAAGTAGCGATACCATCTCAAGGTTATAACCAATATATTCATGTTAATGACATCGCTCGATTTTATTTGGCACTGGTTCAAGGTAAACGTTCGGCTACACAACACTTTATTGCTGAGACTAAGGGGTATAGCCCCGAAGCATTCTCTCAATTGCTACTCGACTTTCAAGTCATAAAGCAGGTTCACGAGTGCAGTTGGAGTGACTTTGAGAAATGCCATGGACCTTCGGCAGTCGAAATTGAAAAGCTAAATCTTAACCTTCCAATAAGTCCCTTGTTTGAATCGACTGAGTCATTAAGGAAGTACATAGAAAATTACACATAACAAGCAATTTAAGAGTGATTCAGCACGCTTGGCATTTTTGGTTTGGGTTAAGTTTAGTGTTTACGGTGTTCAAGCTAAGTGTCGTAGTAGCGTGCTTCACACCTTAATTGGGCTACATGGACTCCCTCTTTTGTCAACAATAGCTCCCGCTGACAACAGTGGATCGGACAGCAGCTCTACATTCGGTGTTTAATCGGAATCGTTCCGTCACCTTGATGATATTCGCTTGATGCCAGCCTCATTCGTTAAACAGTATTTATTACTTCCCAATTAAACAGGTTTAGGCATCTCGGTCTGGTCGTATTGTCATCATTTGCTATTGCTTTGACTCGGTGAGTGTTAACCGTTTACATAGTTAATCTTGTACTCTTTTCCTGTTGTTAATAATGCCCATATTATACGAGCATTTTTTGCTGCTAGGGCGACAGCTGCTCGTTTATAACCTCGTCGTTCAACGAGTTGATTTAACCAAATACTGTTGCGATCGGTTTTCTCTTTACATCGTGCAATAACGGCTCTTGCGCCATGAATAAGTAGAGTGCGAATGTGTTTTTCGCCTCTTTTGCTGATGCGACCAAGATGAACATGACCACCTGTTGAGTATTGTCTTGGAACCAACCCTATCCAAGCGGCAAATTGGCGGCTAGAGCCAAATTGTTTGGCGTCATTGACGGTTGCGACAATGGCACTTGCACTGTGTTCACCGACACCTGGAATATCCATGAGCGCTTTGGCTGAAGCCATCTCACGAACTAAAGCAGAGACTCTACGATCATAGTGCAATACTTCTAGGTTAAGGTGTTGAATCTTGTTCGATAGATCTTGAAGTAGCTCTCGAGCGAGTATAGGCAAACCATTTTCTGCATCTTCAAGGACACTACCAATAGTGTTTTGAGCCGAGTAGCGCCCCTGAGGCATCACAATACCAAATTCGGAAAGCAAACCTCTGAGCTGGTTAATAGTCGCCGTTCTTGTTTTAATTAGCCCCTGTCGAATACGGTGCAGGCAAAGCACAGCTTGTTGCTCTTCACTTTTTATAGAGACAAATCGTGTTTTGGGTCTAGATACCGCTTCACAGATGGCCTCTGCGTCATTGGCATCGTTCTTCTCATTTTGTCGATATGGAATAACGAATTTGGACGCCATAATTTTCGGGTTATGACCTAGTTTCAGTAGCTCTCTCGCCCAGTGGTGTGCACCAGAGCACGCCTCCATACCGATGAGGCAGGGAGGTAACTTCGCGAATGTGTCTAAGAGTTTGTTTCTTTTGACAGTTTTGCGTAGGACGCACTTGCCATATGCATCAACGCCGTGAATACTGAATACATTCTTGGCGAGGTCAACGCCAATAGTTTGAATGGTGGACATAGTAACCTCCAGTTCTTCAGCGTGTACTAAGTAAGTATGGCACGCAGAGTGTCAGGTAGAGGGAGTCCATATCATTCGTTATGGCGCAGTCAGACTTTGAAGTCAGTCGCAGCACTTCAATCATAATTCTCGATAAACTTTGTAAAGTCCTAGAGTTAAAACTAGCGTGCGCATAGCGAGGTGAAGATGGAAAAGGCAGAGTTCATTCAAAAACACCTAATTGAGAAGGGTGTCCCTGCAGATTTAACTAAGCCAACAGGGTTTATTTGGTCTAGATATAAAGACCCTTCCCAAAAGCCTCTAGCTTTTCAATCTCCTGCAAAAATACTCATAACCCATGGTTTATTTATGGGGCTATTATGGGGAGCGTTGATGTGGGTGTTTTTTTGGCATTCAGAGCCAAGTAATTGGGTAACGTATCTTGTCTCAGCATCTCTATTTGGTATTTGTATGGGACTTATCAACGTATTTCGCACCATTAAGGCTCGAAAGCTTTTGGGCGAAACAAACTGGGAAAAGTGGTGTCAGCAACACTACAAGTAAAGCGCCATAACAAGACGCTAAACAGTGACCCGTAACGCGTGGCATTTTTGCTTCGCAAAAGTGTATGCCACGGTTTCGGGCACGTTAGCTTGGCGTTATGAGCCACCATATCAAGGAGAGATATGATGTTAGACAAAGTTAGAGAAATCCTAGAACTTAATAATATTCAGTATGATGGAAATAATGACGTAGTTTACTGCAAGTTCCGTAAAGCTGGCTCGCAGGTAAGAATTTCCTACGATACCAAAAGTATGAGTTACAAGGTTTCTACTAATGAGTTTTTGCATTCAGTAAATGCAGCGTTTAGCTATGGTTTTGCTTTTGCTGCACCGTATATCTTTGATGGTGTTAGCTGGAGTTGGCTAGTATCCGCATTATCTATTTTTTCGGGTACGATAGCAGTTACTCAACTACTGCTAACTCAATTCAAACTTCTAGACTTGAAGCAGCAACTAAGGCAGTCCGGCATCTACTTGAACTAGGCTCATAACAAACGACTATGGCGTCAATGATTAATTTTTGGCAGTGTTTTCATCCCACATGGCGCCATCTCTCAGCATAGAGTTAAGAGTCACAACCATCTTTCGAACACACGCGATTATTGCGACTTTCTTAGGCTTTCCGGCAGCTACAAGTCGAGCATAAGTTGCTTTGAATACGGGGTTACATTGCATGGCTGACATCATTGCCATATATAACACTGTGCGTACTTGCGCTCGACCGCCTTGGATCACGCGCTTACCTTTGTAGCGCCCACTTTCGCGTGTTATTGGAGCGACACCAATTAGTGATGCCGCTTGTTTATTTGTGATGTAGCCAAGTTCTGGTACGTTGCTAATTATTGATGCAGCGGCAATGTTTCCTATTCCAGGGACGCTCTGCAATATTGTGTTTTTAGCCTGATATTCAGGGCTATCTTCAATGAGTTTAACGAGCTTTTCTTCTAACTTGGTGATTTGATTTTTTATCGTGGTTAGCATCGGTTTGATAGTCGGATGGAGAGAAGCGGGAAGTATCTGGATTCGGTTCTTTTCCATGGTTTGCATGGATAACAACTGGTTTCGGCGAATGACTAAGTCACTCATTAGGCGTATGTTTTTTGGCTTTATGACAGTAAGAGCTGGTTTGATTGCTTCTCCATAGTGAGCAATCAATTCTGCATCTAAACGATCATTTTTGGCTCTGCGGCCAATAGCACCAGCGAACCGTTTTATGTGGACAGGGTTTGCTCTGACAATAGGTAATTGAGCCTCTGCACATGCAGGAACAAAAGGCATTTCTAATCGGCCTGTTGCTTCAATAACGATTCGTTCAGGACTGTGACTCTTAATCGTTTTGAGTGCTTTTTTGATGCCTTTATCATTGTTCTCTACTGAGAAAAATAGGTCTAGTGGCCTGATGTGGATGTCTAATTGTGTTTTGCCGGTATCAACTCCAACGTTGATGCTTTGATTGATTTTGGTATTCATAATAAGCTAACTCATGCTTGCGTAATGCGGGTTCGAGACCCAGTCGACTATTCGAGGTTTATGCTTGAAGTCCTATGTAGCGTTCATGTTTGTTATCGGTCTCTCGATAGAGGAGCCAGCGTTTAAACGAACTACTACATAGAAAGCTTTAGTTGCAGCTAAAGCCTGGGTCTCACATTACCCGATTGGAGTGCTTATTATCCATACAATCTGTTTAAGAATGATTCGCAACGCTTGGCACCTTTGCTATGCGTTGCGTTTTGTGTTTAAGGTAGTCTGCGGTGGCATCGGTATTGCGTTGCTCACACCTTAACAGGGCTATAACACAAAATCAGGCTATTGCTCAAAATTGCTATTTGAACTATTATTTGTACATTAAATTGTACCATAGAGAGTTCAACATGAGCCGCATCCATTTTGATCAAGATATTCAGCCTTTGTCTGAATTTCGTGCTGGCGTGACGTCATTTATTAAACAGATTAACGAAACTCGCAGACCACTAGTTATCACACAACGTGGTAAGGGTGTTGCGGTTGTCCTTGATGTTGCAGAATATGAAGCAATGCAAGAGAAGATCGAGTTACTGGAAGAAATGCGTACTGCTGAAGCACAATTAGCTTCAGGTTTAGGTGTTTCCAATGAAGACGCTCGTGCTCAAGTATTGGGGCGCATTAAGAAATGAAAGTAGTCTGGTCACCACTAGCATTACAAAAGTTAGGTGATGCAGCCGAGTTTATTTCACTGGATAATCCAGTGGCGGCAGAAAACTGGGTTAATGAGGTTTTTGATAAAACTGATTTACTCTCAAGTATGCCTGACATGGGGCGAATGGTTCCTGAGCTACCTCATACCAATTACCGCGAAATCTTGTTTGGTCACTATCGAATCATATATAGCCTCAGCCATGAAATTCGCGTCCTTACAGTACGAAATTGTCGTCAGATACTAACGGAAAGTGACGTGTAGCAATTGTGTTATAACAAGCAATTTAAGAGGGATTCACAACGCTTGGCACTTTTGCTCCTACTTCAAGTTAAGTGTTTATGGCACAATGCTTTAGGTTGGGTGGAGGCGTTGTTCACCCCTTAATTGGGCTAGTTGCCCAGAGGAAGTAATCAATCCATTGGGAACTTTTGTTTCTGGTGGAGTACGCGCATAATTCGGATAATGTCGCCTTCGATCCAATAGGAGACGATCATTGAAATCTCAGGAATTATAAGTAATCGCCCACGAATGCCGTCTCTCTGTACACCCATTAGAGGCTGCTCAAGCAAGTTTTCTACTTTTGTTTCAATGAGGTTGTCAGCGTTTTCTGCCGCATCAGGGTTGAAGTCATAGATAAACTCAAAGATCCTTTCACGATCATTGAGTGATTCTTCTTCCCATAAAATCATTGCTTACCTCGATTACGTATTCTGGCTTTGCGTTCTTCCATTCGAGATTTAGCAGTTTGGTGTTCAACGAAAACGGATTCTCCTGAGTCAAACTTCTCAAATGCTAGGTTTACTTGTTCAGTTAGCCATGCATCGTGAGATAATGTCTGTCTTTGTTGCTCAGCGAGTTGCTCAGTAAGCTCACGGCAAGCACCACTCAGTGTGCGACCTTGGCTCTCAGCCATCTGTTGAGCTAGGCGTTTTGTTTCTTCATCAACACGAAATTGAATTCTAGTGTCCATGATGTATTCCTTTATTGGTGTGTGTACAAATGTTAGCACTCACCTTTGAGATGGGCAACTGACAAGCTACTATGGCGCCAATAACTAACTTTTGGTGCTATGTTTCATCGCACATAGTCCCATATCTCATCAACCATTGCAGAACGTTAAATGATAGGTCACCACAATCTGTAGAGGAAAGCGCATTGAAGTTAACCAATAAACTCGTACGTTACCCGCACATTGATGTTGATCGTGCGTTTGAAAAAGAAGCTGAATTATTGCAGCAAATTCAGGCGGGTGAGATTGGACAAGCCTTAATGCTGTGGCAAGCAAAAACGCCGACACTCGTTTTGCCCGCAGGTAAGAAGTGGCCAGTGACGGTCGAGTCTAGAAAGCAACTCGCGGCACAAGGCTGGCAACTCACCTCACGTAAAACAGGCGGCGCTCCCGTTCCCCAACTGCCGGGGATCATTAACTTATCGCACATTTACCATTGGCCTCGTGATGAAGCCTACAACATCCAAAAAGCGTATCTACATCTGTGCAATATCTTAACCCTGTTTTTTAAAGAACTGGGCATCGATGTGGATGTACACGCGACTCCCGGTTCTTATTGTGATGGTGACTACAACCTCAATATCAATAAACAAAAAATAGTGGGCACGGCGCAGCGTGTTTTGCTTAAACAAGGGGGCGGCCAAATCGTACTTTCGCAAGCTTGTATCTTGTTGGATGTCGACCTAGAGAACATCGTTGCACCCGTAAATTTTTATAATCAAGTTTGTGGCAATCCAACCGTGGTGGACGCGCAAGTTCATACTCCGTTGTCCGCACATCTGACAACTCTACCCAACGTAGACTCACTCTTTCAGCAGTTAAGCCAAGCTTTCATCAAGCATGCGTGATACCAACCTTTCGTTAACGCCAAACTAATTTGCCGATGGTAGAACGATTTCAATACTATGTGTCGATGAGAACGAATGGGTTGAACTTGAGGCGGTGAGAACTTTATAATGTTACTTGTAACATAATAAAGAGTTCAAATAGTTATGACAGAACAGCAGAAGAAAACTCGAACCACACTTCAAGATGTTGCAGACAAAGTGGGGGTCACAAAGATGACCGTCTCTCGTTACATGCGCAATCCCGATTCAGTCGCAGCCAAAACTCGCGTTAAAATTGCAGCGGTTATTGAAGAGATGGGATACATCGAAAACAAAGCGCCAGCTATGCTCTCTAAATCGTCGAGTAAAGCGATCGGTATCTTGCTCCCTTCGTTATCAAACCAAATCTTTGCCGCGTTTGTTCAAGGTATCGAAACGGTTACTAAAGAGAATGGCTACGAGACGTTGCTTGCTCACTTTAGCTATGATGCTGTGGAAGAAGAGGAAAAGATTGCTTCGCTGCTTTCGTATCAAGTTGATGGGTTGATATTGACGGAAAGCCACCACACCCCCCGCACGTTACAGATGATCAAGAATTCAGGTGTTTCTGTTGTTGAAACGATGGAACTCCCAACCAATCCGATCGATATGGTTGTTGGCTTGGACCATATTGATGCTTCTTACCATGTCGTGAAGCGAATGATTGAAGCTGGTAAACGCTCTATTGCTTACTTTGGCGCTCGATTGGATGCGCGAACCAAGTTGCGTTTGCAAGGCTATGACAAAGCGATGTATGAGGCTGGATTAGAGCCTAAACACGTGTTGACTGAACAGCACTCTAACTTCTCTTTGGCTGAAGATCTGCTTGATCGCGCTCTTGCGGATTACCCAGATCTAGATGGCGTGTTCTGCACCAATGATGACATCGCGATAGGTACCTTGCTCATTGCCCAGCAACGTGGAATCCAAGTGCCGCAACAGTTATCTGTGGTGGGCTATAACGCGTTAGATATTGGTCAAACCATACGCCCAAAACTGACTAGCGTGGATACGCCACGTTATGAAATAGGTAAGAAAAGTGCCGAGCTACTGCTTGCCCGATTGAAAGGTGAGCCAGTTACGGAAACGGTAGTGGATATGGGCTATCGCATCACTGATGGCGAAAGCGTTTAACCAAGTATCGTGGAAACTGAAAGGGGCATCGAAATGATGCCCCTTTTGCTTTTACATTTAAGTAATGACACAGCTAGACGATAAAACTCGCCCCTTGTTCTGCACTCGAAACGCTTTGGCGCATCACGCTAAATAGGTTGCGCCCCATGGTTTGCTGGTTGGCGTCTGCCTCAAATACCTTCGCTTGGCGAGATTGCATGTCGTTGAGGTTATTGAGTTCGCCACTCGCGCAATCTAAGCGCAGGATATCGCCTTCGCGAACAAGCCCAATGGCTCCGCCTCGAATCGCCTCTGGTGAGACATGAATCGCGGATGGGATCTTTCCTGAGGCTCCGGAAAGACGACCATCGGTAACCAGAGCTACTTTGAAACCTTGTTTCTGTATATTGCCTAGAATCGGCATAAGCTTGTGCAGTTCAGGCATACCGTTCGCAGCTGGGCCATTGTTTATTACCACAACAATGCAATCTTTGTTGAGTTCACCTCGTTGATACGCGGCTTCTACCTTATGTTGGCAATCAAAAACTGCCGCAGGTGCTTCTATTACACGTTGCTCTTCTGCAACCGCTGACACCTTAATCACTGCGTTGCCAAGGTTCCCTGAAAGGACTCGCGTTCCGCCTGTGCTTTGGAATACCTGTTCTTGGCCTGCAATTACCTCTGCATCTGCCGACTGTTTGCACTTTTTCCACGTTAGCTTTCCATTTTCAAGCTCTGGAATACTCATTTGATCTTCAAACGAGCCAAAGGTAGGTGTGACATCTCGGTGCAGTAAGTTGGCTTGATCTAAACGGCGTAACAGCGCGGGAACTCCGCCTGCCGTTTGGAACGCATTCATATCTGCTGGACCGTTGGGATAAACTCGAGCAAGTAAAGGCACTACATCGGATAGATCGCTGATGTCTTGCCAAGTCAGAATAAATCCTGCTGCGCGTGCTACTGCGACCATGTGAATGCTGTGGTTAGTGCTGCCACCTGATGCGAGTAGGGCAACAATGCCATTGATTAAGCTTTTAGCGGTAAAGACTTCAGAAAGCGGGCGGAAGTTTGCGGCTTGTGGTGTCATTGAAGCAATTTCAATGGCGGCATGCTGAGTGAGTGATGCGCGCAATTTAGAGTCAGGATGAATAAACGCTGAGCCCGGAAGCATCAGCCCCATCGCTTCAAATACCAGCTGATTGGTATTGGCTGTGCCGTAAAAAGTGCAGGTGCCCGCTGAGTGATAAGCGTTGCACTCCATATCCAGTAAGGCACTTTTTCCTACCTTACCAGCCGCGTATTCTTGGCGAATATGTACTTTCTCATCATTGCTGATGCCCGTTGCCATCAAGCCCGCCGGAACAAAAGCGGTGGGTAGATGTGCAAAAGAGAGCGCGCCCATCAGTTGTCCTGGAGCTATCTTGTCGCAAATACCAAGTAATAGGGTTGAATCAAACACGTTGTGACTCAGTGAAAGAGCGGTCGATTGAGCAATCAAGTCCCTTGAAAACAAAGACATATCCATGCCTGGTTGGCCTTGAGTTACCCCATCGCACATCGCGGGAACACAGCCCGCTACTTGAGAGGTGTGGCCGAACTTAGCTAACGCCTTTTTGATCTGATCTGGATAGTGTTGATACGGCTGGTGAGCGCTTAACATATCGTTGTAAGAGCTGATTAACGCCACATTGGATTTAGTGAGATCAAGAATCGAGCGTTTCTCATCGGAGCAAGAAGCTGCGACAGCATGAGCCAAGTTGCCGCAAGAAAGCCCTTTACCACCTTTGCCAGCAGAGGCTTGGTGTTGGGTTCGGTTTAGAAACGCTTCATGAGTCTCTTTGCTTCGTTCAATTAATCGTTGAGTCACCGCTTGGATGGTTGGAAGGGTCATGCTGTTTCTGCCTCATCAGTCATTGAAAGCACAATCGCAGCACAGTCCACAACGTCATCAATATCGCCATCAATGCTGATGACAACCGTATCTGGCTCGTGATCGGGTCTTTCTAATGTTTCGAACTGGCTTTTAATCATGTTCTCTTTCATGAAGTGGCCTTGGCGCTGACGCATTCGATGCAAGATCAGGTCAATGTTGCCATCTAAAAAGAGAAAGGTGAGGTTTTTGTTCCCTTCGCGAATTTGGTCGCGGTACTTCTTCTTCAACGCAGAACACACAATAATGCCGTGCTCATTTTTACTTTCTAGGCTGTACGCTGCATCACGAACGCGTTCCAGCCATGGAATGCGATCATCATCATTAAGAGGTTGGCCTGACGCCATTTTTTGAATGTTTGCTCGAGGATGAAGGTCGTCACCATCAATGAACTTACGCCCAAGTTTTTTTGCCAACTGCTCGCCTATCGTGCTTTTCCCACAAGCACTGACACCCATGACGATGACACTACTACCAGCCATAACTCAATCCTCTTAACAAATTTGCGCGTGATCTCAATTTTGAACATCGCTTGTAAATATGGCTTTATCTTATAAGCGTTACCGGTAACATGTTACCGGTAACTTAAGGAAGTGTGATGAAGGACACAAAACAACAATTCACAACAATTGTGATTGTTTTTGCATCCTACTGACGGAAAATTAGTCACATCTCACTATATTCGCGTTTAAAAATCACTGGAAAGAGATCTTTGGGGGATAAAATGGCCAACGATTACCGCGCAATTGCGAAATCTGTTGTTGAGCATCTTGGGGGCAAGACAAATGTGGCTGCCCTAACACACTGTATGACTCGACTACGATTCGTTTTACACAGCCAAGATGGCGTCGATATTAACAAGCTAAAAGCACTGAAAGGTGTGATGGGTGTTGTTGATAATGGAGACAAAGTACAAGTTATCATTGGTAACGAGGTATCGTATGCATACAAAGAAGTGATGGCGCTTTGTGAGCTATCCACTGTATCTGAGTCAGAGGTTCCTGCTAAAAAAGAGAAGCTAACGGCTAAGTCAATTGGTGCGAAAATGTTGGACGCACTGGTTGGTACCATGTCGCCTCTTATCCCAGCAATCATTGGCGCTTCAATGGTCAAACTGCTCGCCATGGTACTTGAGATGCTGGGCTGGGTTGAGCCAAATGCACCTACCTTGATTATCTTGAAAGCGATTGGCGATGGCGCCTTCTTCTTCCTACCGGTTATGGTTGCCGCTTCCGCATCGATCAAATTCAAGACCAATATGTCTCTTTCCATTGCGATTGCCGGTGTCTTAATCCACCCGAACTTTATGGAATTGATGGCGCAAGCAGCAGAAGGCAAGCACGTTGATTTCTTCGGTATCCCAATCACGTCAGTGAAATACACCTACACGGTTATTCCTGTACTTGTGATGACTTGGGCTCTTTCTTACATAGAACGTTGGGTAGATAGCATTACCCCTGCTGTGACTAAAAACTTCCTGAAACCTATGCTTATCGTATTGATTGCAGCTCCGGTTGCTATCGTACTTATCGGTCCATTTGGTATTTGGGTTGGTACTGCACTTTCAGCGCTTGTTTACACAATTCATGACACATTAGGTTGGTTGTCGGTTGCTATCATGGGCGCACTGTGGCCTCTACTTGTTCTTACTGGTATGCACCGTGTATTTACTCCAACGATTATTCAAACCATTGCTGAGACGGGTCGTGAAGGTATGGTTATGCCTTCAGAAATCGGTGCCAACCTCGGTATGGGTGGTGCGTGTCTGGCTGTTGCTTACAAAACCAAAAACAGCGCACTAAAGCAGACATCATTAGCCGCAGGTGCTTCAGCTATCTTCGCCGGTATCTCTGAGCCTGCATTGTACGGCGTGCTTGTTCGTCTGAAACGTCCACTTATCGCAACAATGATTACTGGTTTTATCGTAGGTGCATTAGCGGGCATGGGTGGCCTTGCGAGTCACTCGATGGCAGCACCAAGCTTGTTTACGAGTGTTCAGTTCTTCGATGTGAATGACCCAATGAGTATCGTTTGGGTGTTCGGTCTGATCGCATTGTCTATTGTTCTGTCATTTGTTCTAACCCTAGTTTTAGGCTTTGAAGATGTTCCAGAAGATGATGCCGATGAGAAAGCAACTTCAGAGTCAGCAAACAAAGAAGCTGGTAAGGCAGAAGACAAGCCGACAGTAGTGTCCGCGTCTTAATTAGAATTGATTAATTTATTCAGTCACCTTACTTCAGCGTAAGGTGACTTTTATTGTTTCCGAGGTATTCGATGTCAAACATTCAATTTCCCGAAGATTTCTTATGGGGCGGCGCTATTGCTGCAAACCAGTCTGAAGGCGCTCACTTAGCGGGTGGTAAAGGCCTAACAACCGTAGATATGATCCCTTATGGTGAGAACCGCATGCCAATTAAGCTTGGTCAGGTTGATAAGGTGACGCTCAGCGAAGACGAGTTCTACCCAAGCCATAACGCGATAGACTTTTATCACCGTTACAAAGAAGACATCGCCTTGCTGGCAGAGATGGGATTTAAAGTCTTCCGCGTATCCATCGCTTGGAGCCGAATCTTTCCAAAAGGTGACGAGCTAGAGCCGAACCAAGCTGGCTTAGATTTTTACCGTGATGTTTTTGAAGAGTGTAAGAAATACGGTATTGAGCCGCTCGTTACCTTGTGCCATTTCGATGTGCCTATGCACTTGGTCAACGAGTATGGTTCGTGGCGTAATCGTAAGATGATTGAGTTCTTTAGCCGTTACGCGAGAACCTGTTTCGAAAACTACAAAGGCTTGGTGAAATACTGGTTAACTTTCAACGAAATCAATATTTTACTAGCGAGCCCGTTTTCTGGTGCTGGGTTGTTGTTTCAGGAAGGCGAAAATCACGATCAAGTGAAGTACCAAGCAGCTCACCATGAGCTAGTAGCAAGCGCTTTGGTAACCAAGATTGCCCATGAAGTTGATGAGCAAAACCAAGTGGGTTGTATGCTGGCGGGCGGTAACTTCTATCCATATTCATGTAAGCCAGAAGATGTGCTGATGGCTATGGAAAAAGACCGCGAGAACCTGTTCTTTATCGATGTTCAATCGCGTGGTTACTACCCATCTTATGCTCAAAAAGTGTTTGATAACAAAGGTGTGGTGCTTGAAACACAAGATGAAGATTTCGAGATTCTAAAGAACACCGTCGATTTCATTTCTTTCAGTTATTACGCTTCACGCTGTGCTTCCGCTGATATGAATGCAGGAAATACGAGTGCAGCGAACGTCGTTAAGTCCATCAAAAACCCTCATCTTCCAGCAAGTGATTGGGGCTGGGTCATTGACCCTACAGGTCTTCGAATTACGATGAACACACTCTATGACCGTTACCAGAAACCACTTTTCTTGGTAGAAAATGGCTTAGGTGCTCGTGATACCTTGGATGACAATGGAGAAGTGAACGATGATTACCGCATTGATTACCTTCGTCAGCACATTGTTGCGATGCATGAAGCAATGGAAGACGGTGTACCATTGATGGGTTACACACCTTGGGGTTGTATCGATCTTGTTGCGGCGTCGACCGGAGAGATGAGCAAGCGCTATGGGTTTATCTACGTGGACAGAGACAACCTAGGCAATGGTACGTTAAATCGTATTCCTAAAAAGTCATTCCACTGGTACAAAAAAGTGATCGCAAGCAACGGCAGCGACTTGGCTTAATTTGTCTGTTTGATAATGAGAGAAATGAACAATGAAAACAATTGAACAGCGACTCAGAGATATTCGCATCGTTCCGGTGATCGCCATTAATGACGTTGCTCAGGCTGTGCCGCTTGCGAAAGTACTGGTTGAAAATGGCTTGCCTTGTGCTGAAGTGACATTTCGTACAGAAGCGGCAGCAGAGTCGATTCGTTTGATGCGTGAAGCTTACCCTGAGTTACTGATTGGCGCAGGTACTGTGCTGACTACAGAGCAGGTGGATACTGCCATTAATGCGGGTGTTGATTTCATTGTCAGCCCAGGTTTGAATCCAACCACAGTCAAATACTGTCAGCAAAGAGGGGTTACGATTGTTCCTGGAGTGAGTAACCCAAGCTTGGTTGAACAAGCAATGGAAATGGGGCTTAAGACACTAAAGTTCTTCCCTGCCGAGCCATCTGGCGGTATTCCTATGTTGAAAGCGTTGACGGCTGTTTACCCGGTTAACTTTATGCCTACAGGCGGTGTAAGCCCAGCGAACGTTGAGTCTTACTTAGCACTGAAATCAGTCGTTGCCTGCGGTGGAACTTGGATGGTACCGACAGACAAAATGGACAAGGGTGATTGGGATGGAATCGCAGAATTAGTCCGAGCGGTCGGCTCCAGGTAGTTCGATAGAGAGCGACATAACTAGAAAATGAAAGGGCCAGCTGACACTGGCCCTTTTTGTGGCTGCTTCAAACGATGTAGAGGTTACTCGTTACCAAGCAAAGGTTTTAATGACGTTTTGCTTAGTGATTGGGTTATGCGCGATGTCTTGATTTATCTTATCAAGAAACGGCTTACGAGCCTGAGGCAACATGCCACGCATTGGTGAGATGTTATTGCCGTGGTCACCCCAGTAGTAGCAATCGAAATCTTCTAGGTTTTCGAGCAAGTATTTTTCTTCTTCCAGAATCTGCAATGGCGTTGGTAAAACAAACTCGCCACGGTTTACTTCTTTTTCCAATACCGATCCCGGTTGAACGGCTAAAGCCATCGGTGCAATCGCATCTGGCTGCATGATGTTCAACAAGCTGGTGGTATTAATCGCATGCTCTATAGAACGCTCTTTGCCGCCAAGGCCAAAGATGAAAGAAGCCAGTACCTTGATGTCTGCTTCACGGGCTAGGTTCATTCCTTCAATCGCATGCTCACGCGTCATGCGCTTTTGAATGCGTTCAAGCACAATTGGGTCACCGGACTCCAAGCCAGAATAGGCCATGCTTAAACCTGCCGACTTAATCTCTTTTAATTCAGACAAGCTCTTACGACGGAAGTCATTGAACCCCGAATACAGAGAAATGTTCTTGCTCTCTGGGAAGGTGATCTTGATGTAATCCAGAATCGAAATCAGCATCTCGGTTCTAATAGCCATCACGTTACCATCGACCAAAAAGATAGATTCAACATGCGGGTAGATTTTTCTCGCCGCATCAATATCTTCAAAGATGTCTTTGATGTCTCTTACTTTGAAACGCTTATCATCAAACATCGTGCAGAAGGTACACTGGTTATTACTGCACCCCAATGTTGTCTGGATGAGTACGCTCTCTGCTTCCATCCAAGGACGATAAACTTTACCTTCAAAACGCATAAATGCTCCTCGGCCGTAGCCTGTGTTGTTTCGACGGGGGCAAGTTTAGCAATCTGCATCTTGGGTGATAATTGGGCAAAGCGGGGAATCAGTATTAAAGAAATCTTAATAATCGAAAGAGCGCGCAGTTCTTTGTCTGTATAGATAGAACTGCGGCTTGGATTGTTGGGGGAGTGTTAGTGGTATTTTTATTAATTAATGATCAGTGCGCAACGCACAGCTTTTCTTCGAGCAATTGATCAAGCACGGTCACCAGCTTGTGGTTCTTGGTGTTGTCTAATGCGTCGGCGTGCGGGTCTTTGAACAACCCAGAATCATTATCAAAATATTGACCAGAAGCGTTGGCAAACTCATCACTGAGCGCAGCACGACAAAGAATATCGGCACCAATCGCAAGGTCGTTGCCATCAACGCCATAAGCATCTTTCACTAATTTACTACCAAGGAAAGACGCTGGGTTTACAGGGATAATTGCGGTGCCTTTGTCTAAAAGAGTATTGGCTAATTCGATGGACCACATCGTTAGCGCCAGCTTACTTTGCGCGTAAACCGGACCATCAAGTTTGCCCGCATTCGGACTGATTAATGCATCTAGATCTACGGGTGCTTGGGCTGCTGAAGATAGGTTGACGATACGACCTGTCGCATCAAAAAGAGGAAGCAGCTTTTGTGTCAGTAGATACGGCGCAATGGTGTTTACGACAAAACGCACATCAAGATTGTCTGGAGTGGTGATGTCCGACACTTTATACACACCTGCGTTGTTAATGAGTATATCGAGTCGTTTGTGATCGCTTTTGATTTGGGTTGCGAGCGCCTCAACTTCAGAGAGCGTCGATAGGTCTGCGATGTAGCTTTCGATGATTGCATTCTTAGACAGGCGAGACAGAGCGGTCACGACTTTATTGACCTTAGCTGGGTTGCGGCCATGAATTAGAACATGGTGCCCTTGCTGCGTTAGTGCTTTTGCGGTCTCTAAACCAATGCCATCCGTGGCACCTGTGATCAGAATTATTTTTTGCATATTCCGTCCTTCAAAAAATAGTTTGAACAACGTTATAACAAAGATTAATGACACATAGTTGCATTTGGCTCACAAGCTGAAGACTCAAATGTGAGTCTATGGGGCAAATAATGACCATTTTAACACTTGGTGGTCAACCGTTGGCGTTTAACGATTAAGTAAGACAATGGGTCAGTTTGTGACTGACCCAAATTAAGAGAAGTGACCGAGTTATTTGATGTCTTGAACGTTCATACCCAGAGTTTCCCAGTTACGTTGGTTTTCCATATCGTGCTCTAGGCCTTGCTCATCGGCAATTTGGAAGCGCTTAACCGCAGGTGTTTTGCTGGTGGCTTGATACAACCAATAAGCTTCCGCTTTGAGTGCTTCGGCTTCGTCAGCATCAAAGTCTCTTGCCCTTGAACATTCACAGTACCGAAGTCAAAAGTGACGGTAAGAATTCCATCCTCGGCTTGAGCTTTAAACGTTGTATAACCTTGATATACCATTTCCATATTCCTTCTGAGAGATTTCATTTCAGCCTATTCAGTGTGAATGCGACCTAAATTCAGGCTAGCGAGGAATGTTCGAACCAACAATTAACCATTAAACGAAACACTATTAACGAATTATTAAGAGTGTTGGCGCGTTTGATAATTTCAATTTATTCAGTGTCTTAGATGGATACTTTAACGTTGAAGGTATCTTGCTAATTCGATTGTCAACGAAATCTAAAAACTCATTCCTTGTCTGGCGCTCTTATCCTTTTCATTTAGCTTCGTATACTGCTCAACTAGGTAATTAGCCCCAAGGTACAGACAAGAGTGAACCGACTTATGCAGATGAGATCCGCGACTTTGAAAACCATCATTGAGAAAACGCTGCCACTGACGCTGGGTGTGTTTGCGATCATGATGGTTCAATTGGTCGATTCGATCTTTATTGGTCAGCTAGGGGTGAATGAGTTGGCGGTTCACGGTATCACCTTGCCATTTCAAGCAGCGTTTACCGGGGTTCAAGTGGGCATCGGTGTGGCGGCAACGTCCATTATTTCTCAAGCGGTAGGGGCAAAAGAACAACGTAAATCTACTTCAATTGCGACGCTGTCGGTTGGATTTGGAGTGTTGGTGATTGCTTTGATCTGCATAGGGCTGATTGTTTTTAGCGATTCTGTTTTTGCGTCGTTTGTGAATGATGTCTCTGACGCTCAATACCAATCCATGCTGTCTATTTTTAATGTGTACTGGCCACTGTGGTTGTTCAGTGCATTGATGGTGGCGGTGCTTTATCTGGCCACCTGCGTTTATCGTGCCAATGGCGATACCAAAACAACCGGAAGCATGTTCTTGGCTGCTAGCGTGATTAACCTAATTCTCGACCCTATTCTGATCTTTGGATTGGATATGGGCATCGCAGGGGCGGCGATCGCATCGAGCATTGGCTACGCTTTCGGCGCAATCTACATGCTAATCAAGTCTCGCGGCAAAGGTTGGTTTGGCTTCAATGGCGCGTGCAGTAACCGAATCAAAGGCTACAGTTTTGAGTTATTCAAGACGGTAATGCCAACCACTGCGAATCAGATATTACCTGCGGTCAGCGCGTTCTTCTCAATGCTATTGATTGCGAGAATCGGAACCGATGAGATGGCTTTTTGGAGCTTACTCGCCCGTGTTGAAAGTTTTATGCTGGTGTTTTCTCTTGCTCTGACGATGTCTATCCCGCCTATGATTGGTCGTTACCTAGGGGCGCAGCAGCGATGCAAAATCCCTGAGCTATTGAATACAACAGCGAAGTTCTTATTGGTTTTCCACACCGTGATGGCAACATTGTTGGCGCTGTTTAGTGGCTGGATTATTCCTGTTATCTCGGAAGAACAAAGCATACGCAGCTGGTTTGAAGTGACCTTGTTATTTATACCGTTCAGCTATGGGCCGCTTGGGCTTTGCATGTTGGTTGCGTCGGTCTTTAATGCCTTGGGTGTGCCGCGTAAAGCTTTGAATGTCTCTTTCCTACGCTTGTTTGTTTTCTACATTCCCGCTTTATGGATCGGCTCGATAACCGGAGACATGGTCAATGCGGTTATTGCTGCGACAGTCGCCAATGTTTTAGCGGGCGCTTTTGCATGGTTTAAGCTTAATGCCTATATTAAAACTCACATTATTCCCCGTGCCGCTGCGGCCAATAAGCAGCGTGTACTCAGCGCAGGCTAGCCATTATTGATGAACATTGAACATCTAAAATTGTTTGTGCGACTCGCGTCTACGCACAATATAGGTCAAGCAGGACAAGAGCTTGGGTTGTCACCTCCGGTAGCCAGCATTCATATCGGAAAGCTCGAAGAGAGCCTAGGCGCTATCCGTGTTGAT
This sequence comes from Vibrio sp. 10N.222.52.C3, assembly GCF_041474195.1. Classification (NCBI taxonomy): domain Bacteria; kingdom Pseudomonadati; phylum Pseudomonadota; class Gammaproteobacteria; order Vibrionales; family Vibrionaceae; genus Vibrio; species Vibrio sp. 10N.222.52.C3. Next base: position 19,610 of record NZ_JBFRTQ010000061.1, read on the forward strand.
CACGGTGAAGCGGTAAGGGATGTATGTGTCGATGGCTTGGGCATTGCCATGTGTGCGACTTGGATAGCATACAAGCAGCTCGCGGAAGGTTCGCTGGTCGAGGTGTTGCCGGATTACCCTTTAAAAGATGAGGCTGCGATCTGGGCGGTATACCCAAGTGCTCAGTTACTTGCGCCTAAGGTTCGCGTATTTATCGACTACTTTGTTCAATATTATGGTTCACCTTCTTATTGGGATTGCGAAGTAAACGGGCAAACTCAGTAATCTATCAGCTTCAACAAATTATCAGTTTCATTAAGCTCTCAGCCTCAGTAAGAGAGCAAACGCAGTAGCGTTCAAGAAGCACTTATTGAGAACAAATAAGAAAGCCCCGACCAAAAGGTAGGGGCTTGTTTTATGTTCTTTATAGAACGTTTTTTCTAGCTTACTGCTGTTGTTTTATCTATTTAGCGTTTCGGACGTTTAATGCGCGTGTACCGCTGAATCTTGGTATAGCTCGACATCAACTTCTTCGCCTTTGTTTGGACGAGGAACAATCTCAAAAGAGGTGTCAGCTTCTGTCAGTGAAGACAGCAGTTTGTTAAGCGATGTTTTGTCACCTTTCACTCCTGCTTGTCCGTCTTCTAATAGTTTTCCTAGGCTTGTTTTCTTAAGTACGATATCAGACACGTCAGACTTATTGATGATCAGTGTTGTATCCGCATCTTGCAGCTCTGATACTTGGATGTTGTTCAGGTTGCCGTTAGACATCTCAACGTAGTAGAACTCTTTCACATCAGGCAGCTGAATATTCAACGTAAATGGTGTTTCTTGTGCCTTTAGCGAATCCACTTTAACTGCTAAGTAATCCAACAAGTTCTCAATGGTCATGTTAGCCAATACATCCGGAGATGCAGTTTTTGGTGCGCCCGGTTGTGTGCCAATGCGAAGCTCTTGAGCGCCGGTTAGGTAGATGTTTCTCCAACCTGCACCTTCTGATTGATAACCCAATTGCTCGTACGTATCTGCCAATAAGCCACGTGCAACTTTGTTCTCTGGTTCTGCTTGAATCACCTTATTCAGTGCTGTTGCAACGAAGCGGTATTCACCTTCTTGGAAATCTTGCTGCGCTTTTTCAATCACAGCATCGCTGCCGCCCATGTACTCAACAAACTTCACTGACTCTGGCTTGATTGGTAGTGGATTTAGGTTAGCTGGGTTCATGTCGAAGTAACCAAGATACATGTTGTACACCGCGCGGGCGTTGTGAGAGTAAGTACCGTGGTAACCGTTGGTGTGCCAAGACTGTTGAATGCTGTCTGGCATGACCTTGTAAATCTCGTCCCCGATGTCTTGTAGAACCACACCGTTATTGGCTAAGCGAAGCGTTTGGTTATGAGTAAAACCGTAAGCGTCACGCTGCATTTTTAGGTAATCAGAGATCTCTTGTTCGCCCCAGATTGGCGATGAGTGAGACGCAAACAGCACCTCAGTATCTTCACCCCAAGTGACTAACATCTCGTTGATCTTCTTAGACCATTTCAAGCCGTCACGTACTTTAGCGCCACGCAGCGTGTACAGGTTATGCATGCCTTGGTAAGTCAGCTCGCCAGTCCAAAGTGCTTTCATGCTTGGAATATACGTCACCATTTCAGAGGCCGCTTCGGTACCTGAAGCATCCATGAATTGCATTTCTAGGCCGTCAATAACCAGAGTTTCAATCTCTTCGTTATGGTTCAGCTCGTAGTCCGGCAGGACGTAAGTAATGCTACCGGTTGATAGACCTTTCGACAGTGCCGCATCCACAATACCGTGTTCATGTCGGTTCAGCGTTGCGCCATATTGATAAGCGGTACGACGAGACATTGCATTACCCGCCAATACGTTTTCGTCGACGATCTCTTTAGTAATGTTTTTCGAACCGTACACTTTTACATCTGGGTATGCGTCTTTGATTGCTCTTGCGCCACCAAAGTGATCAGCGTGCGAGTGAGAGTAAATCATAGCAACGACGGGCAGTTCGCCGCCATCAGGCACATTGCTCTTGAAGAATTTGAGTGATTTAGCGGCCGCTTCTTTGGTAAGAAGAACGTCGTAAGCGATCCAACCGTTGTCACTACGAATGAAAGAGATAGACGCTAAGTCAGCACCTCGAACTTGGTAAACTTTACCCGGAACAACTTCATATAAGCCTTCTGCTGCTTGGTTCAGTACCGCTTGGCGCCACAGTGAAGGGTTTACTGAATCTGGTGCTTGGTCTGCATTCGTCACACTTGGGTCGATAAAGTTAAAGCTATTGCGAATGATGTCGCCCGTCTCTTGGTCGAAGCTAGCAATAAGGCCCTTGTTGTTATTGTCGAAAGCGCGAGTGTCGGCAAAGTTAAGTGTTTTTGCGAACTCTTGGTTTGCCTTAGTCGTCATCTCGGTTGCACTTTTGCCACCTTGGTCGCCAATTTCGCTGAAGTGTGCGTGGTCATGGTTAGCTGCAACTGCAGGGAATACGAGCGAGATAGCTAGGAACAGTGATGCATTTTTGAACGTGCGTGAAGTCGTCATAAGAGCCTCTTCATTTCAGAATTTTGTTTCGTTGAGGCGATTATAGGAATAAGACATATAGCAAAAAATAAAGTAAGCTTTATTTAATACATCACGATTGGCTATGTATTGAATCATGCAATGGTTGGGCGACGAAGACGAATCCTGACC